>JAIFLS010000150.1 GCA_020048935.1 bacterium
CGGATTACTGGAAACCGCCTTTCCGCCGATCTCGCCCTGCACCCGGAAGAAGCCCGTCTCGTTCTGAACCAGTCCCTCGACACGACAGACTGCCGAACGATTCTCAGGAAAAAGGATTTCCTGTGCATCACCGGTGCTGGGAGAAAGCGTCACCATCTCGCCCTGCGAAATCAGTGGCATTGCATTCGCATCCAGCAGGCTCACTATTGCTGAAAAGGGCTGCCCCGGCTTTACGACGGACGGAATGGTGATCATCATACGGGATAGCCCGCTCCCTGGTGCCTCAAGACGCAGGCACTTCTCGACCATGGCCTCGGGAAAACAAACAACCCTCTTTCCGGCTGATTCAGTCATTCGCTGACCTTATCGCAAGAGTAGACGAGAAAACGAAAGTCCCCAGGTACCTCAATCAGGAATGAAGCCAGACCGCCTTCATCCACGGTTGCATTCCACCGGTTGCCGTTGATCAGGTTTTCCATACGCAGCGTTTTCCCCGCCAGATGAGGCAGCCGGTACACATAAGTTGTTTCGCGGTTGGCCGGTTCTCGGAAGAGCGTGAAGATCCCCCACCCCTCGCCAGGCAGTTCACACTCGAATCCTGTCCAGCTTGCGCCGTCCGGCTTGTCACCAATGGGATGGACAAGACCTCGGTAAATATCCTTGCGCACCTTCTTGTAAGCCGCCAGCAAGGGACGGATCTCGGCACGAGCCTCGTCGCTATAGAGGTGGGTCTCGCAGAAGAACAGCGGTGTACTCATCAACGCAATGGCCGTGCAGTAGGCGTGAGTGTAGGCACCGGCATCAGAAAAGCGCTTATCGACCGTATCGATATTCTGGATTGATCCCTGGAACTTGAGCAGGTTGCAGTAGCGCGAGATCTGCCAGAGATCCCGCAACACGGTTCCTGGGCGATAAACAACCGTCACCGGAAGCGCCGGTTTCCGGTTTTCGAGATAGATACAGCCGAATTCACGCGCGAAGAAATACCCGTAACGGGCATCCACCTCGGTAAGATCCCAGTTGATACGCAGATGGTGCTGGCGTCCCAGCACCAGGGCACGGACTTTATCGATCAGGTCGTCGATCTTGCGACGCGTGTTCAGGACCGCGAAATCCAGTTTGAGCGAGACAAAGCCGCCTTGCTCGATGTTGCGTACCATATCGTCCAGCGACGGCGGTATTGCCGCCATCCAGAGGCCCAGCGATACCCCCGCCTTCCTGGCGGCATCACTAACCTTCCCCCATCCGTCTGGATAGCGGGGAGGAACCGGCTTCCATTCCTCGTACCCGTCCCCCTGCCAACCGTCGTCAATCTGCAGGACATCAATTCCCAGATCCGCGCAACTGTCGATCTCGCGCAAGACATTCTCCTCGGCCGCCGCATCGCGATGCTGCTTGAAACCCTGCGAACTGCCCCATGTGTTGGCCTGGATGTAAATATCCCGCTCCGTCAGGGGGTATCGCAGCCGATCAAAGGTCTTGAAAGCACGGAGTCGCGAACGCTCATCGGACGCATAGACGATACACCACGTCGCCCAGGCCGGACGCCATTGATCATCAATCTCCGGCGGGCGGATCCCCCAGCCGTACGATTCCAAGCCGCACTCAGGATCACAGAGAAATAGTCCCGTATCGACCCCTCGCTGATTGACACACTTGTGTGACTCCTTGACCATGGCCACGCCCCATGCGCCATCCTCGGCACACAACGCATTGGACCATTCACAGACATAGGGATAGAGTAGCGGCTTTCCGTCTTCCGCCTCAAGCAGGATATCCAGCCAGGGATCGTTCCGATTCTGTGTGTCGGCATGATAGCCGATCATGCGACGCTTCCTGCCTTCAAACGAGATAGGCAACATGTCAAGCCGCTGGCACCCGCGGCCCCGACGAGCCTCCAGCAGGTTTTTCTCGGTCGTTTCCAACCGATCCTTGCTTCCGTCCCATTGGAACCCCTCCAGCGCCCTTACCGAAAGATGCACACGGATTCCCGGGGCCTGCGGGTAAACCCAGACCTCAAAGCGGACGGCCAATCGCGCCTCGGAATAATGAAGCTCAGCCGTGAATCGGACGTGCGTCGAAGTGAACCCATCGTCATCGGAAACAACCGCAACCGCATTTACAAGCGTTGCTTCCGGATTCTGTCCCTCGACCACCGGCAGCAGCCAGTCGGCATCCCGCGAATCGTCGTGATCAAGACACCAGCGGGCCGTGCTGAAAGCCTTGATCTCCGTGGTCAGGAATCCTCGCCCCGTCCAGCACCACGTCCGTCTTATTTGTCCGGTATCCGCTAGCAGCGTCGTCCCGTCAAACACAACACTGGCCGTTTCCAGTTTTTTTTCAATTGTCATTTCACGCTCCCACGGGACCTCTATTTTCCCTCTGTTTCGGCCTACGAGAACGGCGACGCGAACGGTGAACGATTGGGATATTCTCTACTCGTTATCCGTTCTCGTCGCCGTTCTCGTCAACCGATTTTCCTTTTCATTCTTTGTCAGTATCGAGGCAGAATCGCACCATGCAAGGCCAGTAGTTGATGTATATCCGAGATCACGAGATCCTCCGGATCCATGCCATTCCGCGAACTCAGCGCCGCCATCGCCCCGGCGGCCTGCCCCATTGCCATGCAACTGGCTTGAACACGCAGCGCCGAGTTGGCCAGCCGGTCACTGGATACGCACCGCCCGGCCACGATCAGGTTGCGGCTCCCCGCTGGCAGCAGCGCCCCGCGCGGGACGGAAGGCACGACCGGCTCAACCAGTTCCTGTTTGCCAAGACCGCTGCCGGTGGACATGTGCAAATCGATCGGGTAGAACGCATGACAGAGCGCATCGTCCTCGCAGCGTCCGGTCCGGTAATCCTCGACAGTAATCGTCTTCTTGCCGACGATCGTAGCCGTCTCCCGGACCCCGCATTCCGGCGAAACATGATCTATCACCAGATGTTCCAGTCCCGGCTGTGTCCGCAGGAACCGGTAGAGGCGCAGCAGGCTTTTCCTGGCCTCGAGCTCCAGCACCGTCCTCGCCTGGCTGGTGCGGGCATTGATGTGGTGAATATGGCTTGCATTCGCGCCGCCGCCGCTCAGCCACTGTCCGGAATTCGGATAAGTGGCATTCCAGCCCGCATCCGTATTGGCCATGCGACCGGCCTTTACCTCCGACGCAATGGCCGCATTGATCGCCTTGATATCCAACTGATCAAACACATATCCACTGGCCTTGCATGACAGCGTGGCAGGCTGGGTCTCCTCGGGGATATTGATCGGAAAGCCCGCCATCGCCACGACATTGGCGTCGCCGGTGGCATCGACAACGACACTGGCCTTGCAGTCAAACAACCCTTCCTTGCCGCAAAGGGTCAGCGTCCATCCCTGCGCATCGTGCCGCGGCTTCAAGGCACCTGGCATGGTGTGGAACAGCACATCGACACCGGCATCCACCACGGCTTCATCGCAGCACGCGGCATAAAGGAAAACATTCACACGGATCTGCAACAGATTGTGAGCCCGCTTGTAATTCGTGAAGTCTGGCAGAGTGCCGCCCGCCGCTTCTACCGCACGGGTGACAAGCTGCCAGCCGATCCCGGCAATGACCTGCCGCCCCCAGGCATGGAAAAGCCCTGGGAAATTCACGCCGCCATTCGTTGTCGTTCCGCCCAGCATCCCGGTTTTCTCGACCAGCAGCGTCTTCGCCCCGGCGCGTCCGGCCTGTATTGCCGCAACAACGCCTGCCGGCCCCCCGCCGATCACAACCACATCATATTGTTGTTTCATAAATCGGACTCCCTTTAACCATTCCCCTACCCGCCCATCACCGCCGTATCAGGGGAATCATACGCCGCAACGATATAGGGATGATCAGGATTATATACAGCCAGTGGTTTCGGGTTTTCGACGCGTCCGACGGGCCTGCAACCATGACCCACTGTTTCCGTTATTGCGTCACCCAGGTCCTGCCTGGCCGCATCGAGCGCGGTCATCAAGTCCGCCACAATGTCCGGATGCTGGTCATACACATTCACCTGTTCCCCGATATCGGCCTCCAGATCATAAAGCTCTTTTACAGGCTCCGATTGGCGGGCAAACATTGGACCTTTACCAACATGGAGTTTCCATTTGCCCTTGCGCACGGCCTCCAGGCGCTGCTGAATGTAGTAATAGAACACCCCATGCGGAGAGGCGGCACCCTTCTCGCCAAACAGGAGCGGGGCGATGTCCTTGCCGTCAATCCTACGGTCCTGCGGTTCTGTCGTCCCGACAAGCCGGGCCAACGTCGGCAGGAAATCCATGGAGGTGATCAGCTCATCGCATAAGCGTCCGGCCGGGATATTGCCAGGCCAGCGGATGATGCAGGGCACGCGCTGGCCCCCTTCCCACGTGGTAGACTTATTGCCGCGCAGCGGTGCATTACTACCGCCTTCGTCACGTGCCCGCGACCCGTTGTCACTCGTAAAGATCACGACCGTGTTCCCATCCAGGCCCTGACGTATGAGTTCATCAAACAGCACACCCGCCACCCAGTCAATACATTCGACGGCCGCACCATAACCGCCATTCTCGGCCTGTTTCAGGAACCGATCCGGGACGAAAAGCGGAACATGCACATACATGTGCGCCAGGTACAGGAAAAAAGGACCCTGCTTGTTGTCGCGGATAAACCGCACGCATTCCTCCGTGTAGCGTTCCGTCAATCCGCGCTGATCCGGCTGTTCCTGAATGACTTCATCATTACGCAGCAACGGCAACGGGACCCTCTCTGGCCGTTTTTCTATCGCTCCCTGAATGCCCATGTCATTGCTGTAGGGGAGTCCGTAGTACTCATCAAAGCCATGATTCGTTGGAAGGAATTCGGGCTGATCCCCGCAATGCCATTTGCCGACGATCTTCGTGCGATACCCCTCGCCCTTAAGTACATCGGCAATCGTAATCTCATCCGGGTGTAACCCGATCGCGTTTCCGGGGAAAAGCACACCGGGGAAGCCGATCCGCTGCGGATAGCAGCCGGTCATCAGTGCCGCCCGCGAGGCGGAACAGACGGGCGACATGACATGGTAGTCCGTGAAGCGCACACCCTCTGCCGCCATCTTATCCAGATACGGCGTCTTGTTGACCTTTGATCCGTAACAGGCAAGATCGCCGTACCCCAAATCGTCACAGTTGATCAGAATAATGTTCGGCTTCTTCATCGCGATACTCTCCAGATTATTTATCACCATAACCGCAGGTGCTGAACGGCGCCACCGGCATCCCATCAGCATCATACAGCAAATGGCCACGCGGATGCTGGGTGTACGCATAACGCACCGCGACCGGCTCTTTCACACTCGCGCTGGAAACGACCAGATCCGCGCCATCAATGCGTCCGTCCGCCCAATGCCAGCTTCCGTCTTTGGCCTGGATCGACAGCCACTCCAACTTCGCCTCCGGCGTCGGCACAGGCGCATTCATGCCCTCCTTGAGCGCGATCATCAGGCCATTCGGCACGCTATCGAAAACAATGCGGATGGAACTGCCCTCAATCTTATGGCTCTTGTAGAGCGGACTGAGCGACACGTTCGTGAATCCATAGTCCTTGTGGAGCGCCACCCGTGCCAGTCGGTATCCGGTATCAAGCTTGTTCGGGGGATGCTCCCCCTCGGCACCCACATCATAAGCCACGGCCATTCCGGTATTCGGGAGTGCCAGGGCATTCGCAAAGGCCTGTCGGATCTCCGCCCGTCCATCACCACCGGCCGGATTATCGAGCGACGATTTCCCTATCCCCGGCAACTGGACAAAGTAGAAAGAGAAATCACGATGGGGGCCGCCTTCAACACCGGTCTGATTCCAGACCTTTCTCCAACCGGTAATCAGGGATTCCAGTTTGGGCTGATAGGCGCGACGATCCTTCTCATTACTTTCCCCCTGATACCAAATGACCCCGCGCAGGCCGAATCCGACCAGTGGATCAATCAATTTGCTATAATTTCCGCCGATGGCATAGGGTTCCTGATTCAGCCAGCTCTCAATGGAGGATCCGCCGACCGACGCGTTGATCAGGCCCACCGGGACCAGGATATCCCCCTGCAGCCGATTGGAAAAAAAGAAACATACCCTTTTGAACACAGACACCCCCTCCAGCGTACACACCGCCCAGGGGCCGCCCCCGGGGGAGGCCAACTGCCGCAGCGCCGGATAGTTGGCCACGGTCTCTGGGCCCGGCGGATAGAGTCGCGGGCTGCCCGAGCGTATCGCGCCAGCCATATTGGACTGACCCGCACCGAGCCAGACCTCGCCCACCAGGATATTGCAAATCTCCTTAACCGCTGTCTCGCCATCCTTCTCGCAAGTGATCGTCATGACCAATCCTGCTGGCGCGTCATGCACCGAGGCCAGCTTGACCGCCGTCATGGGCTCCAGCACAACCCGCCAACGGCCGGTTTCGTCGGCAACACCCGTCTTCACCTGCTGATCGAAGGTCAAGGACACCTTTGCCCCCGGCAGGGTGGTTCCCCATACCGGCAACGGTATCTTCTGCTGCAGGACCATATTATCCTGGAACGGAATTCCGCAAATGGGCGCAAGCGTCCGCACCGGAACGGGCACGACGGACTCTTCTGCCGTCGTTGGGGCGGCATCACCCGCACGCAGTCCCGTACTAGTACTTGTCGCCAGAACGGCAATACCGAGCCAAAGCTTGTTTCGAAATACGTTCATCGTGCAGTCTCCTTTATCAATCTACCTAACAACCAATATCGTCCAGCTCATCCTCACGGCCACACCAGCTCGAGCGCAACAATCGTATCGGGAGCCTCTCGCTCATCTGCCTGATAGAACGATGCCCATTGACCTAGATGTGATAGAATCGGGATCAATCAACTCCCGATGCGCCATCCCGTCAAAGACCGGATCCTTTAGCCACGACGCCTGCCAGGCAACCCTGCTGCATGGATCTGTCGACTGTACCGGGGTTCCTCCAGCTAAATCACTCACCGTACAGCTCCGTAATCAGCCGACGCAGAGTAGTCGCTTCGTCATCGGACAAGGTATCAACCCTCTCTCCCAATCGAGATCGGGAAATGGTACGGATCTGATCCACCGCGATTTCAGATTGGACTCCGCCACATCGGACCTGAAGCCGCGTTCGCCAGCCAGGATGCAGTTGCGAGGTGAGAGGGCAAACGGTTACCGTCTGCAATCGTTCATTCAGAATATCGAGACTCACGATCACAACAGGCCGTGTCTTGGCCATTTCAGAGCCCTTGACCGAGTCCAAGGCAGCCCAACAGACATCGTACCGTTTGAAGGAATCAGGATTGCGCTGTCTACTCTCGCCGCCATAACAAGTCTTCGATTCCGCCACAGCAACGGGGGCACATTCCCAGGAAACCATCTCTACTCCATCCGCGACAACGCTGTCCCAGTCACTCCAATCCTCTTCACTCGCGGCCATCTCGCATGCGGTTTCCTGCCACGACAAACGGGCGGTTTTAATGGGACCGGGGCGAAGCATAATCCCGTCCAACTGCTCCTCCATCAGCACAGATGCACCCATGTGATAGCGCTTGATGGTGTCGGCAGGTATTCGCACCCCGCGTGAGTTGCCGATCTGACTGAGTTTCAGTTCCTTCGTCTTCATGATGTTATTACTGTAGTTACTCGACGGTAGCCTGTCAACCTGCATTTCCCATTCCCCATTCCCCATCCCCATCACCACTTCGCTTCTGACCGCAGACTGGCTGACCCTTGCGACAGCCCGTCTGCGCAGGCAGCGATGGTTATATCACCAGCTTCTCCGTTCCGGGACTGAATGTACAGCACACACAACCCGTTAAACGCCTTGATGCGAGACCCCTTGAAGGATTCGAGGGATGTGGCATCGCCGTTGCAGACCCCGGCAATGGCAGCAGGTAACAAAGCGTCTGATCCGTAGCCGGAACATCAATCCAGCGGCGATACCAGCCTTCCCCCGTATGCGGCAGCCCACCCGTACGCCCGGTGATTTCCTGCACGCCTTTTTCGAGATCGGCTTGGCCCTTCACGACCTTGCGGTCGATATCATGTTCCCTGTCAAATGGCCCGGCTATCGCCCAGTCGTGAGGAACTTCAACCGTATCCCAGTCAGCGTCATCGAAAGAAAACTCAACGGCATCGGCATGAGGGGACCGTGTGAATTTCCAGCTATCTCGCAATTGCTGAATAGAACGTGACGTCATACTGGCTCCAAGTTTACCTCAAGGTTGTTTCATGAAAATGCGGCTGGGTTCCTTCATCAGCGCTTCGACCTCATCAAGCTCAATCGGGGCCGCACCGGTCAGGCATTCGCAACCGTCGCGGGTGACCACGATCGTGTCCTCGACGCGGATGTACTGCTGCCGATCCAAGAACATGGCCATCGGATCGACGACGAACACCATACCTTCCTCGATGATTTCATCCCGCCATTTCCCGACAAAGTCGTGCACGCTAAGCCCGACGCAGTGGTTGTAGGGCCCCCCGCCGCTGAGCATCCGGTCAATCGGCTCCGGCAGACTGCCATCCGGGAAGAAGCGCGGCACGAAATCACGACGCATGGTTGCCCGAGCTTCGGCATAGGCGTCCTGTGCCAGAATGCCGGGCTTGATAAGGCTGATCAGTACTTTATGGTACTCCACAATGAATCCATATATCTGCCTATGCCAGTCGCTGTAGGTTCCGGAAACAGGCCAGATGCGGGCAATATCACTCGAATAATGCCGTAGGTCAGGACCGCAATCCATCAGCACCACCTCGCCATCCTGTATCGTCGAATTATTGAAATGATAGTGACCATTGACGATCCGTTTGCCGCTGGCGGCGATGACTCCATACCCCAAGTCGCAGTTACCGAAGGCCGAGTAGATATACTTGGCAGTGGCTTCAAGGTGACTCTCGCACAGGCCGGGGCGGGTGGCCTTCATCGATTCGATCATGATCAAGGCCGAAAGGTGCCCGGCCTGACGCAGAACTTCGATTTCCGCCGGACTCTTGATCCGGCGCATCCTGCCGATCATGTCGCTGCCATCTTCAATTGTCATTCCGGGGAAGCGCTCGCCAAGCTTCCGGATCAGAGCCTTGTGCCGTGGCTCCGCCCCGTCCCACTCAGTTACCTGCCGTTTGTTGGCACATCCGCACGCCTGGAAACGGGTTACACCGCCTCCTTCGGGCTCGGAAAAGGGAAGATAAAGCTTGCTGATGCCAGAGAGAGCGGTCCCCATCTGATCGACAGGCTTAGCATCATCAAAAGCAAGCCGGTGCTTCACCATATCGGCCTCTTCAAACCCGAGACGGTCGCCAGATTCCCCTTCGATCTCCTCACGCGAGGGCAGGAAGATCGTACTGTGCCCATCCTCCCCGCGGATGAGGAGAAATGATTGCAGGACATCCAGTCCCGTTAAGTAATAGAACGTCGCGTCCTGGCTTGCCCGATGTCCGGCCTGGGCAGGCGCGGCAGGAATCAGGATATAGGAGTCACGCCCGATCTTTTCCGCCAGCTTCCGCCGGCGCCCCTGCAGTTCTGCCACCGTGACGTCACGCGTGAAAAGGCGATCCTGCCCGCTAACGTTCAAAAAGCGATCGCGGCACCGTTGAAGAACTTCTTCCATATTGTATTTTCTCTGCATCATTATCCCCGTTTAATGTTCCCTATTTCTCTTATCCAGATCTCTCCCTGAATGGTTTCTACCCTCCGGAGCTGATCAAACACGCCGCACATAAATATAATACGGAGCTATCGTCTGGATTTTGGTGGTATGAAAGGACGGGTAGACATGCGCCAGCCCCTCCTTCAGATCCACCTCGAAACAGACATGCGACTCCCCCGGCGCTACCTCGGCATTCAAGACTTGGTCTCCTATCACCAGTCTTGCCCACTTGATTCCAAGCGCCTCGCCCCCCGTGTAGAATGGCTTCGTACGTTCAAACATGCAATCCAACCGGACATCGACATCGTTTCCTTCGATGCCATCACACAGCGCATGCCCTGCCTCGCGCGGCCAGCGCCTGCATTCGAACTGATAGCGGCCCGCCTTGCGGACATCAATTTCCCAATAGCCAGAAACGACCAACCCCCTTCGCACCTCCCCGTGATTCCAGGCAACCTGCGTTGCCTCGTTGCGGACATCATGTGTCGTCAGCAGGACTTCCTCATCGGTCTCG
>JAIFLS010000152.1 GCA_020048935.1 bacterium
ACTACCTCGGCCCGCGGAACCGCGATGTCGTGCACGGCGCCATGGAGGCCCTGGCGTCGGGGGATGCCCGACGGATCGGCGAGCTGATGACAGAGGCGCAGGCCGCCTTCGATGCCGCCATGCAGCCGGCCTGCCCCTCGCAGCTTACCGCCCCCGTGCTCCATCGCCTTCTGACCTACAAGCCTCTGCAGCCTTTCATCTATGGCGGAAAGGGCGTCGGCTCGCAGGGCGACGGCACCGCGCAACTGATCGCCCGCGACCGCAGCTCGCTGCTCAAGGCCATCGAGATCATCAAGCGCGACCTTAAGATGCCATGCCTGGAGCTGGTGATCCGCTCCGGACGGCGCGTGCGCAAGGCGGTCATCCCGGCCGCCGGGTTCGGCACACGCCTCTTCCCGGCCACCAAGGCCGTGAAAAAGGAGCTTTTTCCGGTCATCGACCGCGAAGGGCGTGCCAAGCCGGTGATCCTGACGATTGTCGAGGAGGCGCTCAGTGCCGGCATCGAGGAAGTCTGCATCATCGTGCAAAGCCAGGACCGCGACCTGTTCGAGGAGATATTCTGCATGCCGCCGACGATCGAGAACTTCAACAAGCTCAGCCGCGAACAGCAGCGCTATTGCCAGTACCTGACCGATATCGGCAACCGGATCACCTTCCTCGCGCAGGACACGCAGGAAGGCTTCGGCCACGCGGTGCACTGCGCCAAGGACTGGGTCGGCAAGGAACCGTTCCTGCTGCTGCTCGGCGACCATCTCTATACCAGCAACACCACGGAATCCTGTGCCCGGCAGCTTATCGATGTCTATGAGAAATCCGGGCGCAGCGTCGTGGGCGTGGAAACCGCTCCCGGCGAGCAGGTCCATCACTTCGGCTGCGTGGCGGGAAGCTGGTCGGAAAAGGGACGGACCCTGGATATCTCCGAATTCGCCGAGAAACCGGATGCCGCCTACGCGGCGGAACACCTGCATGTCGAAGGCATGGGCAAGAACGAATTCATGACCGTGTTCGGCCAGTACGTGCTGACACCCAAGGTATTCGACTTCCTGGACGAGAACATCCGGCGCAACCTGCGCGAGCGCGGCGAGTTCCAACTGACATCCTGCCTGGACCGCGTCAGGCAGGAGGAGGGATTCACCGCCTGCCGTGTACGCGGTCAGCGCCACGACATCGGCAATCCTCAAGCCTACATGCGCAGCCTTTGCGAATTCGCGGAGGCGGCAGCAAGCTGCCCACAAGTGCGGCATGCGAGAACAGAGGGATAACGTTCTTGTAATATATTCATCACGAAGATACGAAGACCACGAAGACTCAACGTCAACATGCAACAACAAGGCAACCTATGAGTACAGAAGCGAAGAAGGCACTGATCACCGGCATTACCGGGCAGGATGGATCCTACCTGGCCGAACTGCTGCTGTCGAAAGGCTACGAGGTCCACGGCATCAAACGCCGCGCCAGCTCCTTTAATACCGCGCGGGTCGATCACCTGCACGCGTATCGCGGCGAGAACCAGACACGGTTGCACCTGCATTACGGAGACCTGACCGATTCCAGCAACCTGAACCGCCTGATCGAGAAAATCCGGCCTGCGGAGATCTACAACCTTGGCGCACAATCACACGTGCAGGTATCCTTCGAAGTGCCGGAGTACACGGCGGATGTCGACGCAACCGGCACCTTGCGCCTGCTGGATGCCATTCGCGAGACCGGACTGAACTGCCGATTCTACCAGGCTTCCACCTCTGAACTCTTCGGGCAGGTGCAGGAGGTGCCGCAAACCGAGAAGACGCCGTTTTATCCGCGCTCGCCCTATGGCGTCGCCAAACTGTACGCCTACTGGATCACGGTGAACTATCGCGAGGCCTACGGCCTGCACGCCAGCAACGGGATCCTTTTCAATCACGAGTCCCCCCGCCGCGGGGCCACCTTCGTAACCCGCAAGATTTCACGGGCCGTGGCGCAGATCCAGGCAGGCCGCCAGGACTGCCTGTACATGGGCAACATCGACGCCCGCCGCGACTGGGGCTTTGCCGGCGATTTCGTCGAGGCGATGTGGTTGATGCTCCAGCAGGACAAACCGGAAGACTTCGTCATCGCCACCGGCGAGATGCACTCGGTACGCGAATTCATCGAACTGGCCTTCGCCCATGCGGGGGTTACGATCACCTGGAAGGGTAAAGGCGTCGAGGAGACCGGTCAGGATCAGGCGACCGGCAAGACGCTGGTTCGCATCGACCCGCAGTATTATCGCCCGGCGGAAGTCGAGCAACTGCTCGGCGACCCCACCAAGGCGCGTACGAAGCTCAATTGGGTACCCAAGGTCAAATTCCGCGAACTGGTCAGCATGATGGTGGAAGCCGACCTCAACGGCGAAGGGATTGAATGAAGGTTCTGATCACAGGCGCATCCGGTCAGCTCGCACGGGCGTTTATCCGGCGTTTCCAGCAGGACGGCACGACGTTCCTGGCCCCGCCGGAAGCGCAGCTCGACATCACCGATGCCGGCATCGTCGGGGCGGCGGTCTCCGCCTTCCGACCCGATGTGATCATCAATGGTGCCGCCTACAACAACGTCGATGCGGCCGAAAAGACACCCGAGGTCGCGTTCCGGGTCAATCGCGACGCGGTCGGCATCCTGGCGGATGCCGCGCGGCAGCACGGAGTGCGCCTGGTGCACTTCGGCTCGGATTATGTGTTTGACGGCACGACCCAGACGCCTTACGACGAGACCTCCTCCACCGCGCCGCTGAACGTCTACGGGCAGAGCAAGCTGGAGGGGGAAGCCGCGGCCCTGGCGGGTGGCCCCGGTAGCCTGTTGCTGCGGACAAGCTGGGTATTCGGCGACGGCACGCAGAACTTCTTCTGGAAACTGCGCGAGTGGTGCCGCGACAGGAAATCCATCCGCGTCGTCTGGGACCAGATTGCCGCGCCAACCTATACCGAGGACATCGTGACCGTCACGCTCAAGGCCCTGGAACAGGGGCTGTCGGGACGCTGGCACCTGACCAACTCCGGCTATGCCAGCCGGTTCGAGACCGCGCGCGTATTCCTGCGCGAGATCGGCATGGACTGCACGGTGATCCCCGTCGGCTCCGACGCCTTCCCCTCCCCTGCCCGTCGCCCGTTCTTTTCCGTCATGAGCAACCGTCGCCTGACGGAGCGCCTCCAAACCCGTATCCCGGACTGGGAGGACGCGGTCGCCCGTTTCGCCCGCGCACTCGAAGCCGCACCCACGGACGCCCCATGAACCCGAAATCAGAGAATATAGTCTGGCATGCGGCAAGTGTCACTGCGGATGACCGGCGTCGCGTCATGAATCAACAGGGTTGCGTACTCTGGATGAGCGGACTCAGCGGTTCCGGCAAGTCCACGATTGCACGGGCCTTGGAAAACGCGCTGCTACAGCTCGGGCATGCCGCCTATGTACTCGATGGCGACAACATCCGTCACGGGCTGAACGCCGACCTCGATTTCTCCCCCGCCGCACGATCCGAGAACATCCGCCGGGTAGCCGAGGTTGCCGCGCTGTTCGCCGAGGCCGGCCTGATCACCATCACGGCGTTCATCTCACCCTATGCCGCCGACCGTCAACGCGCCCGCGACATCATCACCGGCACGGGCTCCGGAACCGGCGGACGTGCATCCGGACGGTTTTTCGAGGTGTTCGTCAACACCCCGCTGGCGGTTTGCGAGAGCCGCGATCCCAAGGCGCTTTACGCCAAGGCACGGGCAGGCGAGATACCGGACTTCACCGGCATCAGCTCCCCGTTCGAGGCACCGGCATCACCCGACCTAGAGTTGCCGACCGCGACCATGACGGTTGAGACAGCGGTTCGTCGTGTCATCGGCCATCTTGAGAAAACCGGTATACTGACAACGAAAGGAGAGGCATGACCAAAACCGAGACCGGTGTCCATGGCGTATTCCTGCTTGATCCCGTGCTGCACGGGGACGAACGCGGCTTCTTCATGGAAGTCTGGAACCGCAGCACATTCGCGGACCTTGGCATCCCGGACATCTTCGTGCAGGACAACCACTCTCGTTCCGTCGGCGGCACGCTGCGCGGCCTGCATTACCAGATCCAGCATCCGCAGGGGAAACTCGTGCGCGTGATTGCCGGTGAGGTCTTCGACGTGGCGGTCGACCTGCGTCGCGGCTCCCCGACCTTCGGCCAGTGGACCGGGGCGATCCTCAGCGAGCAGAACCGCCGCATGATGTGGGTCCCGCCCGGCATGGCACACGGGTTCTACGTGACGAGTGCCCATGCGGAGTTCGTCTATAAATGTACCGATTCATACATGCCGCAGCACGAACGGGCACTGCGCTGGGATGACCCTGCTCTCTCGATCGCCTGGCCGCTGCACGATGGACTCCCCCCACTGCTCTCGGCCAAGGACCGAGCCGCCTCACTTCTGGCGGATGCTGAATTGTTTGACTGAAAGGTGCATTAGGATGCAGAATACCCCCATGAATCCAGAACGTATCATCGTCACAGGCGGCGCCGGCTTTATCGGCTCCGCCGTGGTGCGGAACCTGATCCGGCATAGCGGGGCCGAGGTGCTGAACCTCGACTGCCTGACCTATGCCGGCAACCTGGAATCCCTGAAGGAGGTTAGCGACTCGCCGCGCTACCGGTTCAGCCGGACGGACATCACCGATGCTGCCGCCGTGCAGCGGGTCATCGACGACTGGAAACCGGACGCGATCATGCACCTGGCCGCCGAGTCGCATGTCGACCGGTCGATTGACGGACCGGCCGCGTTCGTGATGACCAATGTGGTCGGCACCTTCAACCTGCTCGCCGCCGCCCGGCAGTATCGCGATCGACTTCCTCAGCCGCAGCGCGACAGCTTCCGCTTCCTGCACATTTCCACCGACGAGGTCTACGGCTCGCTCGGGGCGGAAGGGCTGTTCACCGAACAGACGCCCTACGACCCGCGCTCGCCGTACTCCGCCAGCAAGGCGGCTTCGGATCATTTCGTGCAGGCCTGGGGGCATACCTACGGACTGCCCGTGCTGATCACCAACTGCTCCAACAACTACGGCCCGTACCACTTCCCCGAGAAGCTGATCCCGCTGGTGATTCTCAACGCGCTCGACGAGAAGCCGCTGCCGGTCTACGGGCGCGGCGAGAACGTGCGCGACTGGCTGCATGTCGAGGATCATGCACGCGCCCTGTGCCTGGTGCTGGTCAAAGGAACACCGGGCCGCACGTACAACGTCGGCGGCAGCAACGAGCGCACCAACCTCCAGGTGGTGCAGACGATTTGCGACATCCTGGATGAACGCCGCCCGCGCGCCTGCGGACGCCCGTACCGCGACCTGATCCACTTTGTCACAGACCGGCCCGGCCACGACCTTCGCTACGCCATCGATGCCACCCGCCTGAAAACCGAGCTTGGCTGGGAACCGCAATATGACTTCGACACCGGCATCCGCGCCACGGTTGACTGGTATCTGGCCAATGACTGGTGGTGGCGTCCGATCCGGGAAAACAAATACGCAGGCGAACGACTGGGAGGGAAATAGGCATGAAACGAAAAGGTATCATCCTGGCTGGCGGGGCTGGCACTCGGCTCCACCCGATCACACTGGTAATCAGCAAGCAGATCCTGCCCATCTACGACAAGCCCATGATCTATTACCCGCTGACAACCCTGATGCTGGCGGGAATACGGGATATCCTGGTGATCAGCACCCCGCAGGACACCCCGATGTTCGAGAAACTCCTCGGCGACGGCTCGCAGTGGGGCATCTCCCTGCAATACGCGGTCCAGCCGTCTCCGGACGGTCTGGCGCAGGCGTTCATCATCGGCAAGGACTTTATCGGCAGCGACAACGTCACCCTGATCCTTGGCGACAATATCTTCTACGGCAACACCTTGACGACCCTGCTGGCCGATGCAGCCCGCCAGGAGACGGGCGCAACCGTGTTCGCCTACCCCGTCACCGACCCGCAGCGCTACGGCGTCGTGGCCTTCGATGCCGCGGGCCGCGCCACCAGCATCGAGGAAAAGCCAGCAGTTCCGCAATCGCGCTACGCCGTAACCGGACTCTATTTCTACGACAACCAGGTCGTGGAGATCGCGCATGCTGTCAAGCCTTCGGCACGGGGCGAACTCGAGATCACAACCGTCAACGAACATTACCTGCATGCAGGTCAGCTCGACGTCAAGGTCATGGGCCGCGGCATGGCATGGCTGGACACCGGCACCCACGAATCCTTTCTGGAGGCGGGGACCTTTGTATCAACGATCGAGAAGCGCCAGGGGCTAAAGATCGCCTGCCCTGAGGAAATCGCCTGGCACCGGAAATGGATCAGCGACGAAGAGCTGCTCAGCGTTGCCGGGCGATACGGCAAGAGCCAGTACGGCCAGTACCTGCGCAACCAGCTTGAATACGAGACCCGGTCGCGTCCCCAGCCAGGAACACGCACAGATAAGGATTCGCATTGAAGATGGTCATGGACACAATTGTACGACTGGTCAAGAAAACCGCCCTGCAGCACCGGCAGCCAATGGTCTGGCTTGCCAACGTACTGCTGGCGGCCGCCGCCTATTCGATCGCGTTCGTCATCCGGTTCGATACCCTGAACCTGCCGGTCAACATGCGCGAGGTCTGGCTGGCCTCGCTGCCACTGGCGATCGTCCTGAAAATAGCCTTGCTGATCCACTACAAGGTTTTTACCGGCCTTTGGCGATATGTAAGCGCACATGATCTGATGCGGTTGACAAAGGCGGTAACGATCTACACGCTGCTGTTCGTCTCCCTGACCATGCTGGCCTGGGGACACCTGATTCCCCGCTCGGTCTATATCATCGATGCCCTTCTCAGCATGGTCTTCTTCAGCGGCATCCGCCTGTCGGTCCGCCTGTACCGGGAATTCCGGATCGAGTCGGGACGGCGCCCCGGCGGCAGGCGGTTCCTGATTATCGGCGCTGGCGATGCCGCCGAGATCGCCGCCCGCAGCATCGTGCAGGAACACCGGGGCAACAACACCGTCGTCGGCTTCATCGATGACGACCCGCGCAAGGAGGGGCGCCTTATTCATGGCGTGCCGGTCCTGGGCCCTCGCGGACGGATCGCCGAGTGCATTCACGCCCACCAGGTCAGCGATGTGCTTTTCGCCATTTCCGACCCCCCGAAGGAACTCTCGGAATATGTGATCCGGGCTTGCGGTGGCCTGAATGTTGAATTCCGTATACTGCCGTCGTTCTGCGACATCGCCACCGGCCAGATCGAGGTGCAGCGGATACGCAGCGTCGAGATCGAGGACCTGCTCGGGCGACGCCCGGTACGGCTGGATACAACCGCCGTGCGAGCCGACCTGCAGGGGGAGACCGTCCTCATTACCGGTGCTGGCGGTTCGATCGGCAGCGAGCTCTCCCGCCAGATTGCCGAGCACGGCCCCGCCCGCCTGCTTCTGCTCGACTCGGCGGAAACCCCGCTCTTCGAGATCGAGCAGGAAATCCTCAAGAAGCACCCGAACCTTCCCACCGAATCCCTGCTGTGCAATATCAAGAACGAAGAGGCGGTAAGGGATGTATTCACAAGCAACCGCCCGACGCGCGTGTACCACGCCGCCGCCTACAAGCATGTCCCCATGCTCGAAACCCATCCCGAGCAGGCCGTGCTGAACAATATCATCGGCACACGCAACCTGGCTTTGGCGGCCTGCGCGACCGGGGTGAAGCGCTTCGTGATGATTTCCACCGACAAGGCCGTTCGTCCATCAAGTATCATGGGAGCCTCCAAACGCATCTGCGAACTGGTCGTCTCCAGTATGCCGGAGTCCTGCCCGACTTGTTTCGCCGCCGTCCGTTTCGGCAACGTCCTCGGCAGCAACGGTAGCGTCATCCCCACCTTCCGCCGCCAGATCCACGAAGGGGGGCCCGTCACGGTCACCCACCCCGAAATGACCCGCTACTTCATGACCATCCCTGAAGCCGCTCAACTGGTCCTGCACTGCGGCACCATGGCACGCAAGAAGGATATCTTCGTGCTGGACATGGGAACCCCCGTCAACATCATGGAACTGGCCCGTAACATGATCAGCCTCTCCGGCCTCGAGCCAGACCGCGATATCGAGATCCGCGTTATCGGCCTCCGCCCCGGCGAGAAGATGCACGAGGAGCTGGTCACTTACGGGGAGGAACTGCGCGCAACGGAGATTGCCAAGATCAACGTGCTCCGCCGGCAACCGCCGCCCTTGCCTCCCGGCGAAATACACAACGAAATCAACACGCTAGAGACGCTTGCCCGCGCCAGACGCACCTCGGAACTCAAGTCGGCACTATGGACGCTGATCCGCAAGGATGCGGCGGCAGCCCTGACCGGATCGGATCGCGATGAATCCCAGATAGACGAACTCCCCTCTTTCAACCCACAAACGAAGGATTAATTACCCATGATGACTCCGAACTTGAAGAAATCGAATCGATATGCCTCGGTCCTTTCCATCGCCCTGCTCGCTGGCGCTCCGCTGGCCTTTCCGCAAGATACCGGCAATCCTGTCATGAGCGCCACGCTGTTGTTCCGCGACGGTTCCAGCCAGCTCGTCGCTATCGAGGACTCCCCGGTCTCTATCGATACCATCGCCGGCAAGCTCGAACTGCAAATCCGCGACATTGTTTCCGCTTCCGTCGCCGAGTCGGGCGAGAAAGCCGTCATCTCGCTGGGAAACGACGAACGCTGGTCCGTCGACGCAAACAAACTGGCAAAGGTCTTGCTGGGAGAGCAGGACGCGATGACACCGGACTCTGAAAACCGGGTGATACGCTCGATTTCCATCACCGGGGCCAGCACGCAAAATGCCTCTGCCCATTATGGCTACAAGATCCTTTTCAAAGACGAGAGCACGGCCATTATTGAGCCGTCAACCGTCTCCTTTCCGGTTCAACTGGAATCAGGCGTGGATGAGATTCCCCTGGGGACAGTGAGCGCTATAAAATTCGTCATACCCGATGGCGAGGAGTTTCCCGAGTCCATTTTCATGCGCCTTAAATCGGGACACATCTTCCAGCTTCCATGGGCGGGGAAGAAACGGAGTTTTTCATCCGAAAGCATATCGGGAAGCAAGCTCACGATCGCGTACACGGATATCCTCGGAATACTCCCCGTCGCCAGCGACACGTCCCGCGAAAGCGGCGACGCTCCAGCCCAACAGTTCACGCTGGAGCAAGCAGACGGCACGGCAACGACCTCACCCGCACCCCTACAGATCCTGGCGTTTATAACCCCGTTCGGACGGGTTTCGATCCCCTCCACCTTCGTTGCATCGTTCACCATCCCGCAAGAATGGCGGGGGCAGGGCAAGATCCATACCATCTATGGCGAATGCTTCCAAGGCAGGCCGGATTTCAAGTCGCTGCTACATGACCGCGACGGCATCATCCAGCCCGTTGCCGTGAAATCCCTGCTACAGGTAGCCCAGGTCCCGGCACGGACACCATTGCCGTTGCCTCATACCGCCACCGTTCTATACCTATCTGGCGGCTGCACCCTCGCAGGGGTTCCGTACGCGCCAGGGGCACTGGTCGAGACTACGGAGGGAGAGACCATTCTACCGGAAAACAACAGCTCCGTAACACAAACAAAAAGCGGTCTGTGGATGTATGCGCCGCCACGTGGGGCACCGATACTCTGCAAGCCCACATCAACAAAAATCGAAATCGGCCTGATCACCACAGGCCAGAAGGTGGAAATAGACCGGAAACATGTCGAGAAGATCGAGTTTAACCGCCCCATCCGCGCCACTGAAGCGAATGATGACAACCAGACGGATTCAACCTCAACACCCCTGCTCAACTGGCCTCGCGGCCATACACGCGGCCGCGACGGGAATTCCTCTGGCGACGCCCTGGCTCTGATATTACCATGGGGTAAGATCGACCTGCAAACCGAGCTGATCAGCACGATTCTCAAGATGGAAAACGATGGCACATCCGTCATTTCCACCACCAACGGTGACACCATCATCACCGCAACGACCTACTGGCGTGAAACGGAACTGCCGGGGTCGATTACCAACCGTGTCGTGACGAACGCAGCTATGTTCACCCTGCCCGCTCACGTTCGGCAAGCCGGTAACGCGGTTCGCATCCGCATGAT
>JAIFLS010000014.1 GCA_020048935.1 bacterium
GGCAGTGTTGTTTCCAATAATGGCGTGGTGCTCTCCGGTGGAGGTCGCGAACGTCGCGCTGGAGGGAGAGATCCAGGGCGAGAATGTCGTCTTCACTCTGCGACTGGATGCCGCCGTCAGCCAGGAGGGGGCCGTGCTGACGCTGGTGACCGGCGATACCGGCTATCTGGACAGTACGCTGCCGCGCGGGGCGGAATTGCTGCGTGAGGACGACCGCCTCCAGGTGCGTCTGCCTGCCTCCAGCGGGTGGTTCAGCAAGGGACGGCATTCGCTTGTGTTGCGTTTTGCCGCGCGTCCGGCAAAGGATGGGGAATGGCGGCAGACGACGTTCGCCATTCCCGAGGCGGGGGTACGGCGCGTCGCGGTGCTTTGCGACCGCAATGACCTGGATGTGAGCTTTCCCGGTGCGCTGGATGTCGCACGTCTCCAGGTGCCGGCAGAGGGTGGCAGCACGAATGCGCTGACCCGAGTCGAGGGATTCCTGGGTATCGCCGACCGCTTTGTCATGCGCTGGAAGCCGGAAGTCCGCCGGCTGGAGGCCGATCTGGTGGCCACCTGCGAGGCCTCGACCATCGTGACAGCCAGTGTGGGGGCCTTGCGGCTGGACACGGTCTTTACCTACCGCGTGATTCAAGGCGCGCTGATCGACCTGTCCTTCCGCCTGCCGGATATGAACATCACCCAGGTGCATGGCGAGGATATCCAGGATTGGCGCATCGACCGCGATCAGAACCTCCTGCAGGTCACGCTGAGTCGCCCGCAGACCGAGCCGTACCGCCTGCGGGTGGAAGGCGAGATGGCTCTGCCGGTCTTTCCCTGCACCTTCACGCTGCCGGCGCTGACACCCGAGCGGGTGCTGAGGACCAGCGGCTTCCTGATGATAGGGACCGATAGCGCGATCCGCTTCCAGGTCGGCAAGACTGCTGGCCTGACGCAGATCGATACGGGTGCCTTCCCGGCGGTCGCCCAGGGTGCGGCGCCGCGTACGCAGCCTTCGCGCAGTGTGTATTCCTATCAGTTTTCGGGTATGCCCTACGGGCTGGATCTCAAGGCGGATGAGATTGTCACCTCGTTCAGTGGTGATAGCCGGCTGACGCTCTCGCTGGCAGACCGTATGCTCTCGCTCCACGCCTCGGTGGAACTGGATGTACGCGATGCGCCGTTGCGCGAGCTGTGGATCGACATCGGCACCAATGCCGCCTGGACGGTCACTGGTGTCAGCGGCCGCGATGTCTCGTCGGCGGATACCGACACCCGCGTGAAGGATGGTCGCCGCCAGGTCTATGTTCCCTTCAGCAAAGCCGTGCTCGGCACGGCTCTGGTCGAGATACAGATGGAGCGGGCACTGGCTGGCGATGCGACAGTGTTCGAAGCCCCGGAATTCCGGCTTCAGGGTGCCCGCGCGGAGCGGGGGTATCTGGTGGCGGCTGCCGAGAAGGGCCTGCGGTTGAAGCCGCAGGCCGTGGAGGGGCTGCGCGAGGTGCATACCGGCTCCGCCCCGATGCAGGTCGCCGATGCACAGCAGGCCTTCCGCTTCCGCGAGCCGGGCTGGCGCGTGTCCTTCGCGGTTGAACGCACCGATGCCGCCGTGCATTCGGAGGTGTTCCATCTGGTCTCGCTGAGCGAAGGCGTGCTGTATTGCAGCGCGGCGATCACCTACCACGTCAGCGTGGCGCCCCTGCAGGCATTCCGCCTGCGTGTGCCGCCGGAGATCGAACGCGTCGAGATTGCCGGGGCCGATATCGAGGGGTGGACTCGCGAGGGGGATGTCTGCACGGTGCGGTTGCAGTCGCGCATCCTGGGGGACTATACCCTGCTGGTGACGTATGATCGCGCTTATGCGGGCGAGAATGCCGAGATGGCGGTCGCCGGGATTGAAACGCTTGAGACGGAAAGCGAGGTCGGCTACGTGGTCATCGCCAGTTCGGCCAGCCTGAGCGTGACCGAGGCGCAGCCTCTGCCTGCTTCCATGTTCGCTATCGACCGGGCCG
Organism: bacterium; assembly: GCA_020048935.1. GTDB lineage: Bacteria > Verrucomicrobiota > Kiritimatiellia > UBA8416 > UBA8416 > UBA8416. The sequence continues at coordinate 1,992 of JAIFLS010000014.1, forward strand.
AGATCCCGCCGGAGTACGCGGCACTGGTGTCCGATCCGGTCCTGGCCGCGTTCAAGTACACGCACGCCCCTCATCCGGCGATGGTTCGGGTCCACCGTTACCCGTCGGAACCGTTGCTGGGGCAGATTGCCGATTATGTCGAACTGGACACGCAGCTTACCCGCGATGGAGAGTCGGTGACGACGGTCAACTATTATCTCAAGAACGCCTCGCGCCAGCACCTGCGCATCCGCCTGCCTGAAGCGGCTGCGCTATGGTCGGTCCGCATGGTGGACGAGCAGGGGCAGAAGCAGGATGCGCTTTCGCAGCGCGACGGGGATGTGATCCTGGTGCCGGTGGGGCGGCTGCGCGACCCGAACACGGCACTCCAGGTCGAGGTGGTCTACGCGCTCACGCATGGCGAGCCCGGGTTCTGGCGCAGCGGCGTCGGGCGCCTGACGCTGGCGGGTCCGCTGATGCCCGACACGCATGCCGCCTTCGTGCGCTGGCGTTTGACGGCTCCGGCAGGTTTCTCGATCGCCGGGGTTGGCGGTGCGGAGACAACGTTAACCGATCAGGGCCGCGGCGGGTTGCCGGCGGTGGCGGGCAAGGCCGTTGCACTGGTGCGTGCGCTGCTGGGGCGTGGCCGGTCGCCGCTGGCGGTCTTGCGGCAGGGGTGGGGCGGTGGTGAGACGGCGGAGATCGTCCGGGCAGTTGAACTGGCGACCAGTCAGCCGCCGCAGTTGGCGCTGCAGGTCGTGCCGGCGTGGATGGGGGTCAGCAGCAATGCGCGTGGCCTGCTCGGCTGCCTGTTGGCTGGTGTAATCCTGTTGGCTTGCGGCTTACGGCGGCGCGGTATCGGTTGGGCGGCCCTGGGCATGACCATCCTGATGGCGGGGCTGTCGCAGGCCGCCTTGGGGCGCAGTGTGCTGGCGGTAGCCCTGCTGCTGTTGCTAGTGTGTCTGTTTGTCTTTGGTGGCGGCTGGCGTCCGTTCTGGCGGCTGCTGGCCTGGGGCGGGCGCGTTATCGCGGCGGGGTTCCGGTATTTGATCAGCCTGCTCCGGAATCGCCGGATGGCGGCAAAGCGAAAGGCCGAATCCTGCGAGCCGACCGCTGATGCGCCGGATGACGACGCTTCAGACCCCTTCGCGCCGCTCGGGCCGCTGGGTACTGGTGAACCCGCAACACAAGGTCGAATCGCGATGCCGCTGCTTTTCTTGCTTTGCCTGGCAGGCCTGACAGCCTGCGGACTTCCGGTTGTCGCGGATCAAGTGGCTGTAGTAAACTCTGCTCCGGTTGTCGCGGATCAAGTGGCTGTAGTAAACTCGGCTCCGGTCATCGCGGACGAAGTCGCAGCCGTAAGCTCGGCTCCGGTGATGGACGATGTCCGTCTGGAGATCGATGGTCCCGCGACGGGTGTCGGCATCGAGGGCAGTGCCGAGATCCGCACGACACTGGCGTTCCGGACCGACGAGCCAGTCTCTATGATCATTGCCCCGGCGGGGCACGTGCTCAAGGGCTACCGTTTCGATCCCGAGACGATGGCGCTGGTGACGACGGCGGAGGGGTACCGCCTGGACATCACCCGTCCGGGCACGCATGAGGTGACCTTTACCGTCCAGTCCCCTGTCGTCGAGAATCAGGGCTTCCGGCGGCTGGAGCTAATGCTGCCGCAAAGCCTGCGCAACCGGGTAATTCTTCGGATTCCCGAAACCGGACTCGACGTTCAGTGCGAGGAGGCCGTGCTCCTGGATCTGCGTGAAAAGGGGGAAACGACCGAGGCCGAGGCTGTATTCGGTGCTGCCCAGCGAATCGCTTTCGCGTGGCGTCCGCGAGTGCGTCGCACACAACTTGAAAAGACGGTCTTCTACAGTGAGGTCAACGCCTTTGCGGCCCTGTATGCAGGCGTAGTGGATGTCAGTCACCAGATCCAATGCCGCATTGCCCAGGGGGAAGTGCGCGAAATGAAGATCCGCGTGCCGGAGGGGATGACTGTGACAGCCGTGGAGACTGCCGGCGTGGCGACCTGGAGCTTCGACCCCGTCAGCCGTATGCTGGAAACCATTTTCGAGCGTCCGGTCACCGGCGAGCTGACCCTGCATGTCCGCACGCAGGTGGCGTGCGAGGGGCTGCCTTATGAGGCGAGTCTCGGCGCGCTGGAGGTCATTGGAGCCGCCCGGCAGCGCGGTTCCCTGGCACTGGCCGCGCCGGATACCGTCCAGATCCGCGTGGATCGCGCCGACGGCCTGACGCCGATCAATATCGAGGACTTCGCCGCCTCGGCCATGGCGCTGGCGGCGGTGCGCAAGGAGGGCGGCAGCGTGGCGCTACCGGCATTGCGGCGGGCTTTCCGGTATCACCAGGCGGCGGAGGCGATCGCGCGTATCACAGCCGAACCGGTGATGCCCGAGCTGCGTGTCGAGGAAAGCGGGGCACTGACCGTTGCCGATGAACGCATCGCGCTGGCCACGCGCCTGCAACTGGACGTGGCCAAGGCCGCCGTCTTCTCGGTGGCGTTCGAGATGCCCGCCGGTTTCGAGATCGAGTCGTTGACCGGAAGCGATGTCAGCCACTGGGATGACGCCGGCACGGCTACAAACGCGGCGGTTGCCGGGGAGGAAGCCTGGAACCGGGTGGTGGTGCATTTCAATCGTCCGGTGCTTGGCAAGACGGAGATCAACCTGGTCATGGCGCGTATCGGCACGGGTGGCTTCGAGTCGCAGATGCGGGTGCCGCGGGTGAAGGTGACCGGTGCGCGCACGCATCGCGGACGCCTGACCCTGGCGGGGGAGCGCGGTATCCGGATGATGGTCGATCATCAGGTCGGTGTGGATATGAAGAAGGCCAGCGAGGCGGGTATCCGCCAGGCCGGTGTGCTGGTCTTCGATATTCATCGCCCGGACTGGAGCATTGTGCTGCGGGCCGATAAGCTCGACCCGGTGGTCAAGCCGCAGGTCCTGCAGGTGGTGGAGCTGGCTGACGGCCTGATGCGGATCAAGGCCTATGTGCGCTACCGGATCGAGAATGCAGGGGTGAAGACCTTCCTGTTGCAATCCCCGGATCCGGAAGCGACCCTGACGGTCAACGGCGTCGGCATTGCCCGAGTACAGGCGATTGATCGCGAGAAGGGCATCTGGCAGGTGGATTTGCACAACAAGGTGGATAACGCCTACCAGCTGCTCGCGACATTCCAGCACCGCTGGCAGCGGACCGGCCAGCGCGCGGAAGTCCATCCGCTCATGACCCTGGGTACGGAAGCCGCGCGCGGGTTCCTCGTGGTGACGGGGGCCGGGCGGGTTCAGGTCGACGACGCGGATCGTCCAGACGCGCTGCGGGTGATGGATCCGCGCAATATTCCCGCCGAGTTCGGTGCGGGCGACCTTTCCTCGGCCGTCAAGTGCTACGAGGTTCTGGATCCGGCTTTCGTGCTGCCACTCTCCGTGGTTCGGCACGATGCCGCTGATGTCCTCCCCGCTGGAATCGAGCAGACTCGCATCACCTCCGTCCTGGCGACCGACGGGCGGCAGTTGATGCGGGTGGTGCTGCGCATGAACGCCGGGCGGTTGCGTCTGCTCAAGGTGAAGCTGCCGGAAATGGCGGATCCCGTATGGACGGCGCTGGTCAACGGGCAGGATGCCCCTGTCTCGCGCGATGGTGAGCTGTACTGCATCCCGCTGGATGTCGAGGATGGTGCCCACGGCATCGACGTCGAGTTCATGTATGCCGGAGCCCCGGTCTCGAGCGACTGGCGCGGGCGGCGGCATTACGAGGCCCCGCGGTTGGAGGGCTTGCCGCTGCGTGATATCGAGTGGGTGATGTATGCGCCCGACGGAGTCCGCTACGCCGGGTTCGGCGGCAGCATGGAACTGGCGGATGCAGGTGCGCAGGCCTATCGTTTCGACGCCCGTCGCTACCTCGAAGGCAACCGCGCCCGGCGCGAGGAGACTCTCGAGGAGGCCGGGCGCCTGCTTGACCAGGGGGCCGAGCTGCAGCGAGCAGGCAAGCAGAAGGAGGCGCGCGATGTGTTGCGCACGGCGATGAATTATTCCCAGGGCGAGGCGGACCTCAACGAGGATGCCCGCGTGCAGTTCCGCAACCTTCAGATGCAGCAGGTCAAGGTCGGTCTTTATAACCGGCGCAATTCGCTGCGCAACGCCCAGAATATCTCGCTGGCGCCGGACGCCGCCGTCCAGGTCGCCAACATGGAGGACGGCCAGTTTACTACCGAGCAGTTCGCCAAGATCGAGCAGTCGTTGTCGGTCCGCGACAACAGTGCACTGGACCTCGTCGCCGACCGCATGGTCGGGCAGCAGGATGCCGCCAAGGCCGCCGTCAGTGCCATCCGGGTGGCGATGCCGGAGCACGGTCGCGCGCTGCGGTTCTACCGCAAGCTGCTGGTGGATCCCGAGGCTGGCCTCAGTGTTGAATTCCGCGTCGTGCGCGGAAGCGTCGCCTCGGTCGCCAGCCGCCTCTGGCCCCCGGTTGTGCTCTTCGCGGCCTTCCTGCTGCTGTTGCGTCAGTCGCGGCTTTACAGGGCGCGCGTTTGAGGCTACGATGCTGCCCTCACATTTGAAACTTACCCGGGGAATGGCATCATGCAACAGGAACAAAAGGGCAGGGAGCTGGATGTCGGTTACGTGGCGCATCTGGCACGGCTGCATTTGACGGCGGAAGAACTGAAAACCTTCCAGCCGCAAATGGAGCATATCGTCGGTTACGTCAGGCAGATCGACACACTCGATGTCAGCGGCGTGGAACCGACCTCCCACGCGGTGGCGGTGACCAATATACTGCGCGAGGACCGTGCGCGTCCCGGATTGGACCACGACCGGGTAATGGCCAATGCTCCCAGCGAGGCCAACGGCCTGTTTGCCGTGCCGAAGATCGTCGAGTAAACGCCAGCACGACCAGTATATGAGTGAATTCAAGGCGACTTTCCTGGGGACCGGTACTTCTTCGGGTGTTCCGATTATCGGTTGCGATTGCGCGGTCTGCACGTCGGCGGATCCGCGTGACCGGCGGCGGCGCACGAGTCTTTATGTGGAGGCTGGAGGTATGCACCTGCTGGTGGATACCCCGCCGGACTTCCGCGAGCAGGCCCTGGCGTACCGGCTGCCACGGGTCGATGCCGTTTTCTTCACGCATTCCCATGCGGATCATATCTTCGGGTTCGACGATATCCGCCGCTACAACACGATGCAGCGTCAGGTGATCCCCGCCTATGCCGGTGAGGGGACCCTGCAGGATCTTCGGCGGGTTTTCGATTATATCTCGACCGAGAGCCAGCCGGGCTTCTATCGCCCGCAGATCGATTTCCGCCTGCTGGAAGGTCCGGTGCGGATCGGGGAGGTGACAGTCGAGGCTCTGCCGGTGATTCACGGGCCGAGTCCGACGTGCGGTTTCCTTTTCAGTTGCGGGGCAGTCCGGTTCGCGTATGTCCCGGATTGCAAGTCGATGCCGGACGCCACACTGGAGCGTATTCGCGGTGTTGATGTCATGGTGCTCGATGCGTTGCGGCACCGCCCGCATGCCACCCATATGACGTTAGCGGAAAGCCTGGCCTGCCTGGAGCGGATCGGGGCTGCGCGGTCGTACCTGGTCCACATGTGCCATGACCTGGCGCATACCGGACTTGAAGCGGCGATTCCCGCCGGGGTGCATGTCGCCTATGACGGGCTCGTGGTGTCGCTGCCGGCATGACCGATGCCGGTGGGCGGCGTTCAGCGATGGGGCATGCGGGTGCAGATGTCCAGCAGTTGCTGGCGGCTCGCCGCGAAGGCGTCGACAGTAGCAGGATCGAAATGCACACCGGCACCGCCGTTGACAATGATACTGATGGCGGTCTCAGGATCTTTATAATGCCGGTAGGGGCGCGGTGAGCAAAGGGCGTCGAACGTGTCCGCGACGGCGACGATTCTGCCTTCAACCGGAATCGCGTCGCCCGCGAGTCCCTCGGGGTAACCGCTGCCGTCGTGCCGTTCATGATGGCTCGCGATGACCATGCGCCCGGCTTGTATGAGTGGGTCGCGCTTGCGCCCGATCAGGCGAAGTCCGGCGGCAACATGGCCCTGCAAGACGCGTTGCTCGTTCTTCGTAAGGGGGCCTGGCTTCTTCAGGATGGTTTCCGGCACGCGAATCATGCCGATATCGTGAACACGGGCCGCCGCGGCGATGGTCTGCGCAGCCTGTTCATCCAGCCCGAGGTGTTTGGCGATCTGGTAGGAGAAGAGGCTGACACGGCGTATGTGCGGGATGTTGTTGAAGACGTGCTGTTCTGCGAGTACCGCCATGCGGTTGAGCAGGTGCACGGTCAACGATTCATCAGTCCGTTCGTCACCGGCGTCGTGTTCGAGGTTTGTGTCATGGTCCTGCAGCATGTTTATCATCGCCTTTCATTTTGCACTATATGACGGCTGTGAGGCATATGCAAGCGAAACAAGCCAGCGAAACAAGCCCGTGGAGAATTGGTGTAGGCAGACGGTTTTTGCTTGTGTTGGCTCCTGGTTTGGAATAGTTTTATCAGTCAAACAAAGAGGTGTTAATGCTGGCGGAAACGATATCGGCAGTGCAGGAGGATTACCTGGAGGCGATACTGGCGCTGGAGGCTGAATCCATTCGTGTCCGGGTGCGGGATCTGGCGAATCGGCTGTGCGTGCACAAATCGACGGTGACAGCCGCGCTAAAGGCACTGGCCGAGAAGGAACTGATCGAGTACGAGCCCTACGGGCAGATCGTCATGACGCGCGCCGGGCGGCGGGCGGCCGAGCGGGTTTCTGCGGATCATGCCGTCGTGAAAGCCTTCCTGACGGATATCCTCATGATTGATGCCGGGACGGCCGAGGAGAACGCCTGCCGCATGGAGCATGTCATGGATCGCGCGGTCCTCAACCGGCTGGTGACTTATGCGGCATTCATGGGTCGTGACCAGGCTCCTGATGGCGACGACTGCCTGGCGCGTTTTAAAATGCATTTGATGACGGAGCAAGGATGAGAATCCAGGATATGGAAGCCGGGCAATCCGCCCGTGTCGTGCGCTTCGCGGACAACGACCGCGCCTACCGGCAGAAGCTGATCCAGATGGGAATGGCGCGCGGGGTGGTATTCACGCTGCTGCGCAAGGCTCCGCTGGGCGATCCGCTGGAAGTGAACTGCAGGGGGGTGTTGCTGACGCTGCGGCGCGGGGAGTCTGACGGGGTTGAAGTGGAGGCGGTGTGAAATCGATATCGGTGGCGATCGCCGGGAACCCGAATTGCGGCAAGACAACGCTTTTCAACGCGTTGACGGGGTCGCGGCAGCGTGTGGGCAACTGGCCCGGCGTCACGGTGGAACGTCTCGAGGGCCAGTACTCACACGAGGGGCGGGCGGTGACGGTGGTCGACCTGCCCGGCATCTACTCGTTCTCGGCGCATTCGCCCGATGAGCGGGTCGCGCGCGAATACATCCTGCATGAGCGCCCGGATGTGGTGGTCAACGTGCTGGATGCGACCAACCTCGAACGGAACCTGTACCTGACGACGATGCTGCTGGACATGCAGGTTCCGCTGGTGGTGGTGCTGAACATGATGGATCTGGCCAGGATGCGGCATTTGCGCATCGAGGTCGAGCATCTGGCAAGGCACCTGGATTGCCCGGTGATCCCGGTGACGGCCAGCAAGGGACTGGGACTCGCGGAACTGCGCGAGGCGATCCAGAGTGTGGCGGACTCCAGGCATATTCCCGCCACGCGGGTGGTGTACGACTCCGAGGTGGAGGCGGTGATCGGGCGGCTGTTGCCGCGTGTGTCGCAGGCCGCGCATGACGGGCATGTCGATCCGCGCTGGCTGGCCATCAAGCTGGTGGAGGAGGATGCGATCGGCTCGAGGATCACCGCCGGCGCGCATGCTGAACAGGTCAAGGTGGAACTGGAGCATATCCGCCGCCATACGGGGGATCCGGCGGACATTGTCGTGGCGGACGGGCGCTACGGGTTCATCCACGGCCTGGTGCGGGATGTCCTGCATCGCGACCTGGAGCTGCGGCGGACGGTAACCGACCTGATTGACCGGGTGATTCTCAACCGCCTGCTGGGCATACCGCTTTTCTTCATGGTGATGTACGCCGTGTTCTATGTCACGGTCAATTCGACCGCCTGTGCGGCACGGTGTTTGTCGACGGCCTGCGGCATGTGCTCGAGCGGGTGCAGGTTCCCGATGTGCTGGTCACGTTTGTCGCCGACGGTATCGGGCAGGGCGTCCAGACGGTTTCCACGTTCATTCCCCCGATTTTCCTGATCTTCCTGTGCCTGTCGTTCCTCGAGGACTCGGGGTATATGGCCCGTGCGGCGTTTGTGATGGACCGGTTGTTGCGGATGATCGGGCTGCCCGGCAAGGCCTTCCTGCCGATGCTGGTGGGGTTCGGCTGCAATGTGCCCGGAATCCTGGCCACCCGCACGCTGGAAAACGACCGCGACCGCCGGCTGGCGATGCTGATGAACCCCTTCATGTCCTGCGGGGCACGTCTGCCGGTCTACACCATGTTCGCCGTGATCTTCTTCCCGCAGCACGGCGGGCCGCTTATCTTCGGGCTCTACATGACCGGCATCGTGCTGGCGGTGCTGACGGGGCTGCTGCTGAAGCGGACGCTGATGCCGGGGGAACCGGGAACGTTTGTAATGGAACTGCCGCCGTATCACATGCCGACGCTCAACGGCATCCTGTTCCATACCTGGCACCGGCTCAAAGGGTTCATCGTGCGTGCGGGCAGGGTGATCCTGATCGTGGTGATCCTGACTAGCGCGGTGGGGGCACTGGATTCGTTAGTACATAAGGAAGAAAGTGGGGGCGAGGCGGCGGGGGGCGGCGCACAGACAGGGCTGCTGGCGCGTACCGGGCGGCTGATCACCCCGGTATTCGCGCCAATGGGTGTGCGGCAGGAGAACTGGCCGGCAACGGTCGGGCTGATCGCGGGCGTCTTCGCCAAGGAGGCCGTGGCCGGTACTCTTGATTCGCTGTACCGGCGCGAGGCGGACGAGGTGGAGGACGAGTTTTCCTTCCAGGCCGGGATCGTGGAGGCATTCCGCGCCGTGCCGCAGGGGTTTGCAGCTCTGTTCGGTTTTTCCGACGAGGAACCGGAGGACAGTGCGGCGCAAGGCGCGATTCGCGAGGCGTTCGGCAGTACGGCGGCGGTGGTCGCGTACCTGCTCTTTATCCTGGTCTATTGTCCCTGTGTCGCGGTGATCGGCGCGATCTACCAGGAATCGGACATGAAGTGGACGGTGTTCAGCGTGGCCTACCTGACCCTGCTGGCGTGGGTAGTGGCGACGTTGTACTACCAGATAGCGGTTTTCGCGCGGCAGCCGCTCGTGTCTGCGGCCTGGGTGGCCGGGTGTGTCGTCTTCCTGGCGGCAGGGGCGATGGGCTTGCGTCACTACGGAAGGCGGGGCGTGTAATGCTTGGCATACGACGGCATGGACGGCGATACGGCGGCGGCGGGGAATCGCATCCGCTGAGCGATTGCACGACCGGTCAACGTGCAACCGTGGTCGGCAATACCGGTGCGCGGTCGATGGAAATGGGTTTTTATCCGGGCGCGGCGGTAACGGTGATCAGCAATGATTGCTCGGCGGCCTGTATGGTGGTCATGGCGGGCGAGAGCCGATTCGTGATCCCCCGCGAGATTGCCGCCACGGTGGCTGTTTGCCGGTGCGGCGGTGGCGGCGAGTGGTGGCGCCGACGGGGTTTCCGACGACGGGAGGGCGGCAATGCTGAAGCAGATTCGTGACTATCTTGACGCGAACGGGGCTTGTGAGACCGCGGTCCTGGCTTTGCGTCTGGATGCCGATGAGTCGGCCATGCGCGGCATGCTCGAATTCCTTGAGCAGCGGGGCGAAGTCCGCCGTATTGAAATCGATTGCGGGGGCGGTTGCGCAGGCTGCACGAGCTGTGGAACGCCAGCCGACAGTCGCGCGAAAGGCGGCGTGGTCTTCTGGTCGCGCGGTCGGCGGGGCGTTACCGGCTAGCGGCGGCCCCGGGGGGGGCGGAGGGTGCGGGGGAGAAGTTTATGTCGTAGCGGAGGGGTGATACTCGGTGAACGAGAACGGCGACGAGAACGGTGAACGATTATGATTTCCCCACTCGTAATCCGTTCTCGTCGCCGTTCTCGTAATCCGAAATGGGGCGTCAAATTTTGTGTCCACGGGAAAGAAAACGGCAACATATCGTGGTCGAAAATGAAGTTACCGGCTAGAGATCGATGGTGATACCTTCGCGCGCCCAGAACACGTGCATGGCTGGAGCGGCGTTGCGGTAGGCCGGCCCGAATTGCTGCTCGAGCGTATCGAAGTACGCATCCGAATGCTCGGGGTCGTGGTGGAAGACGGCCAGCTGGCGGACGTGTGCCGCGTGCGCGACCTCCAGCAGCAGTGGAACGGATGTGTGCCCCCAGCCTTTCTTGAACGCGTATTCCGATCCGGAATACTGTCCGTCGCCGATCAGCAGGTCGGCATCCCGAATGAACGCGCTGTACTCCTCCGCCAGGCGCCGGGTCTCCCGGGTGGGCTCGGCGGGATCGAATGCCGCGTTGAGTTCCACGTCCGTGGCATAGACGATCTTGCGTCCGCCAGCGGTGATCTTGAACCGGATCGACCCGCCGGGGTGCAGGATCTGCTCCTGCATCTCGATATGGATATCGCCGATGGTCATGAAGCGGTCCTCGAATTCGCGGATGCTGACGTTGGCCGCCAGCTCTTTCATCTGCACGGGGAAGTAGTTCAAGTCCATCTGTCCGCTGAGGATCGATTCCAGGAAACGTTCCTTCTGGGCGCTGCCGTAGATCACCAGGTCGGTGCCCTTGATGTAGGCAGGCTGGAAGAAGGGCAGACCCTGGATGTGGTCCCAGTGGGTATGGCTGAGAAGGATGTGCTGTGCGCTGGGTCCCTCGCTGTGGATCTGCGAGGCGAGGCGGATGCCGAGAACCCGGATACCGGTGCCCGCGTCCAGGATGATCGAGCTGCGCCCGCAGCGCACGGAGACGCAGGGCGTGTTTCCTCCGTACTTCTCCGTGCTGCCGCCGGGTGTCGAGATCGAGCCGCGCGTGCCCCAGAATGTGACGGATACCGGTGTCGTCGTCTCGCTCATCTACAGCCCCCTGCTGCCCGTGTGAAAAGTAATGTGGCGTCCCCGATCCGGATGACATCGTTGTTCTGGAGGACGCAGCGGGTAATGCGCACCCCGTTGACATAGGTCCCGTTGGTGCTGTTGAGATCCTCGATGATCTCTTCGGAATGGAGATGGAAAAGACGGGCGTGCTGCCGGGAAACGCCGGACTGCATCAGCGGGATGCCGGCCTCGCTGCGACGTCCGATCTCGTAGGTTTTCTTGTCGATCCGGATGGAGAATGGCTTGGCATCGTCAATGCTGCGAACGTCAAGTTGCATCTCGGCATCCGGGTCGGTGAACTCCTCCATCGGCAGCCGCATGGTCGAAGACAGGGAGGACGCCGCCGGTGTCGGTGCCGCGGTTCCTGTATGAACGATTTTTGAATGTTCATTTATCATGACACTAGCATAGGGCGTGATCGCACGGCGGTCAACGCGGAATTCAGCTCCTGCCGGGGGAGGTGGGAAAAGGGCGCATCTGCGATTTGTTGCCCCCCCCAGCCGCCCACCGACCTTGTGTCGGTGGAGGTAAACGTTGAATGGGTGGTACTGCGCCACATCACCAAACTTTCTTCACCACCGGCACATCATACACCTCTCTTGCCTCCAGCCCCTACTTTTCCCCGATGCTCCAGATGCCATCCCAGGTGGCGGGTGGAGTCGCGGCGAGGGTGGCGCAGCGCTTGGCGTAGATCGCGGCGACGGGATCGTCGGCGATCGCCGCGAAGCGCGTCTGCGCCCCGGCGAAGTCGCCAGCGTAATAGGTTTCCAGCGCGGTCTGGAACGCCGCCAGCGTTTCGCGGCGCGCTTCGGCCGCTTCCGGCCGCATCGGCTCGAAGATAGTGATCGGTTCAGCCTTGCCGACGACCCGCACGCGCGAAAGCTCGCGCACGGGGAAGGCATTGCCGATGGCCCGCCGTGTGTTCTGCGAGATCATCAGGAACGTGCCGAACTGCTTGTTGATCCCCTCCAGACGCGCGGCCAGATTGCCAGCATCGCCGAGAAATGTGTAGTTGAAACGCTGGTTCGAGCCCATGTTGCCGATCACCACCAGCCCGGTATTGATGCCGATGCGCACGTAAAGATTGCTGCCGTAGCGCGCGTTCAGATCCGCCCGCATCGCTGCCAGCTTCGCTTGGCATTGTAGCGCCGCCCGTACGGCCTGCACGGCGTGGTCGGCCTGTTCCAGAGGAGCGTTCCAGAAGGCGATGATCGCATCGCCCTCGTACTTGTCGATCGTGCCGCCGGTCTGGTAGATGATATCGGTCATGGCCGTCAAATACTCGTTCAGGAGTCCCGTCAACTGGGCTGGTGAGAGCTTTTCGGAAATGGAGGTGAATCCCTGGATATCGGAGAAGAAAATCGACAGCACCTTCTCCTCGCCTCCGAGTTTCAGTTGGTCGGGATTTTCCATCAGCTTCTCGATCACGATCGGACTGAGATACTGCTTGAATGCGCCCTTGATAAAGCGCTTCTGGCGGCCTTCAACGGCGTAGTTTACGATCACGGACGCCACCATCGCCAGCAGGGCCGCGCTGATCAGCGGGGCGACCGGCAGCCAGATCCCCTGGCGGTAGGCGATAAATCCGGCGACAATCGAGAGTGTGTTCAAGCCCGCAAATGCCAACACGATGGAGGACGAACGGCGCGAGCATCGGACGGTTATGCCAGCCAGGATCGCGATGAAAAACAGGCCCAGCCACACCCGAGACACCGGACATTCAAGCATAAAATCGCCCGACAGGAAATTGTCGAGAAACGTGGCGTGGATCTCCATTCCGGGATAGGTCTTCCCCATCGGTGTCGGTTTCAGGTCCATCAGCCCGGGAGCGGTCATGCCAACCAATACATACTTTCCCTTGAGCTCCGCCGGATCAATCGTCGGGCGTTCCCCCGCCTGTAAGTTGGCTTCGGATTGCAGGACAGAATAGGCACTGAATGCCTTATGCGTCTGGGTGCGCCCACGGAAACGCAGGATGGCAGCGCCATGCCGGTCAAGCGGAATGGACCGGGATCCGATATGCAGCCGGCTGGGTCCAACTCGGATTGCAGCATCCGGAGTTGTCGCCAGCACGGCCGCCAGCCCTAGGTTGGGCACGAGGCGGTTGTCGAATACCCGGTAGGGCTGTAGGCGGCGGAAGATGGCATCCTTGTCCGGATCGGACATGATATTGGCCAGCATGGTGGCGTTGCTGGCTATCGGCGGGATTGGAAACGACGCCATCAGCCGACTGGCGGCAGCGATCCCCTCGGGCGTAAGACCGGTAATATCGGAAGCCATTGGCAATCGATAGGCAGCCGTTTCCGGCCACGGTTGTTCCGTTCCTACGGCAATCGATAGGCAGCCGTTTCCGGCCACGGTTGTTCCGTTCCTACGCCAACCGGCAGCGCGATCACAAACGGGACTCCCCGAGCAATCGCCTCGCCGAGGGCTTCATCATCGGCAACACCTTCCGTGCTGTGCTCGGTATAAAGGATATCGAAGATGACTGCCTTCGCCTCCGCCCGACGGCAGAAGTCAACGATGTAGGCATAAACTTGACGCGGCCAGGGCCAGCCGAGGCCGAACCCTTTTTCCACGTCCTTGGCGGCATCCAGGCTGGTCTGATCGATCATGATCGTACAGACGCTTTCCGTGGCGGCACCCTTGTCCGCCTGCTGGCGTGCCCGCCAGTCCCAGAGCGGACGCTCCAGCCAGTCGAGCCAGCCCACGCTGAACAACACCCCGGCCACCAGCGCCGCCACCACCCCGATCCCCACCCCCTGCATCCACGGTTTTATTAATTTCGTCGTGTTCATTTCACCTGAATTAGCCACAAAAGGCGCAAAAATCACAAAAAACACCCGAGCATCAGTTTTGAGGTTTATGCCTTCTGTGGCCAATCCTGCCGAGCATCAGCTTTTGTGTTTTTTGTGCCTTTTGTGGCCAATCGTACCGAGCATCAGCTTTTTGTGTTTTTTGTGCCTTTTGTGGCCAATCGTTCCGAGCATCAGCTTTTGTGTTTTTTGTGCCTTTTGTGGCCAATCGTTCCGAGCATCAGCTTTTTGTGTTTTTTGTGCCTTTTGTGGCCAATCCTGCCGAGCATCAGCTTTTGTGATTTTTTTGTGCCTTTTGTGGCCAATCGTTCCGAGCGTAAGTCAGATACCTGCGAGCGCGGCGTTGAAACGCGTCTGGCGGGCCGGATGCGGTTCGATCGGGGTTTGTTTGCCGATCGTACCGCGGACTGCCTTGACTCGGTCTTGCATATCAGGGTGAGTCTTTGCAAAGCCGCGCTTATCATTTGCAAGCCGCTTGATCATTTCGGTCTGCAAATTGATAGCCGCTTGATCATTTCGGTCTGCAAATTGATAAGCCCCTCGGGGTTGTAGCCGACGCGTCGCAGGATCACGACGGCGTCGCTATCCGCTTCCAGTTCAGAGGACTGGGCATAACCACTGTCGACCATCTTCTTGGTGACGTCAGAAATGCTGCCTTCGAACAGGCTGGTCAACTCCGCCAGTTGCTGTCCACCGATGTTCTTTCCCGCCTCGGCGACCATGATGGTCGCCGCGGAGGTCCAGCGGCTCTTGCTGATGGCGCGCAAACCGTGTTCCCTCTGGACATGTCCGACCTCGTGGGCGAGTACGGCGGCCAGCTCATCCTCGTTGCGGCAGCAGCGCAGCATCCCGCGCGAGACAAGAATGAACCCGCCCGGCGCGGCAAAGGCATTGATCTCGTCGGTATCCATGATCATGAAATGCCAGCCACCGAAAGTTTCCGGCTTCTCCGAATGCATGGCCAGCACTTTCCCCAGGGTATTGAGGTATTGCGTGGCTGCCGCCTGATCGAAGGCCTTGTAGGTCGACAGGATCGTGGCAGCCACCGAGCGTCCGATGTAATACTCGTGCTCAGGCGTCAGGTCCTCGAACGCCTTGCCCAGTGCGCCAGCACTGCGCTTGATGCCTTCGGCCTGCTGCTCGTTGATGGTTCCCGTGGCAACCCCGACTTTCGTCCCGACATTCGTGGCGACATCCAGTGCCTTGCATCCTGCCAGGATGGCGACCATCGCCAACGCGCATCCCAAGGTGATGGAGAATGACTTCATCGGGCACCTCCTTCAACCGCCAGCTTGCCGTCCTTGATGAACTGAAGGATCTGGGCATCGGAAACGGTAATCTTCTCCATGCGGTCAACGGTGGCGAAATCCGCTTCCTTATTCCGCTCCTTGAATTGCTTCTCAACATCTGAATTGAAACCCTTGCCCGCCAATCCCTGTTCGTCACTGGTCACAGACAACTGGGCATCGGGCCCGCCCGCCGCCAGCTTGGTGAGCGTCTTGGTGGTCAGCGACCCCTTGCTTATCCAGCCTTCGAGCGTACCGAACTGGACGCGGTTCCAATCCCCTTTCTCCTCCAGGATCGTCACCTTCTCCGTGTAACCAACCGTTGCCAGCACACGGCTGATCGGTGTGGGGGCAGACCGTAGCTTGGCGTCCCGCACCTCGACGCTCATCTGTTTCTGGCGGGCGGCCCACGCCGTCACCGCGACTATCGCCACCATGGCGATCAACGCTAATCGTCTCATGACCTGTTCCCTTCCTTTGTTCTCGGTTCAGTAATCGTCGGCCATTATATACGGGTTTTGGGCGGATGAAAGCGCAAAAAATCACGCCCCCAGCATTCCCGCCAGCACGGCGGCGGCGCGGGTGGCGGCACCGCCTTCGCCCATGCTCGCGTCAAACTGTTTCAGTGCTTCAAGCATGGCGAGGCGCGTATCTGTTGGCGTCAAGAGCGGCTTGATCGCGTCGGCCAGGTTTCCAGCCGTGGCGCGTCCCTGCACCAGTTCAGGGCAGATCTCGCGTCCGGCCACGATGTTGACCATGCCGATATGCTTGACGTGGATCATGGCCTTGAACATCCGGTACGAAATCGGATTGAGCTTGTAGACCACCACCATCGGGCAGCCTAGCAGGGCTGTCTCGACGGTGGCGGTGCCGGAGCAGACCATGGCGGCATCCGCCTGGCGGATGATATCGCGCGTCATGTCCTCGATCACCGTGACCGGTGCGCGCATCTTCGGGGCGCGGGAACAAATATCGTTGGCGAGTGCGGTCTGTTCCGGTCCGGGGGAGGCCACGATGAAGCTGCAACCGGGAATGCGCTGGTCGAGCAGGGCAGCCGCCTCGAGCATGACGGGCAGCAGGCGGCTGATCTCCCCTTGGCGGCTGCCGGGGAGCAGCGCGATGCGCTGCAGCCCCTGCCAGGGCAGGGCAGGCGGCTGTTTTTTTAGCGATTGCCTGATGCTGTCCACCAACGGGTGGCCGGCGAAGGTGACCGGAAGTCCGGTTCCCGCGAAGTGTTCAGCCTCGAACGGGAAGATCGTGATCAGGTGGTCCAGGTAGCGGGCCATCTGCGGGATGCGCGAGCGGTGCCATGCCCAGACCTGCGGGCAGATGTAGTAAAGAGTCTTGATGCCCCGCGCGTGCAGCTTCTCGGCCAGGCGGAGGTTGAAGCCGGGGTAGTCGACAAAAACCGCCAGGTCCGGTTTCTCCTCGGTCGTCCATGCCAGCATCTCGTTGAACACGCGCTTGAAGAATGGGTAGCGTTTGATGACTTCCGCAAAGCCGATCACGGCCATGTCCTTGACGTCGTGGCGGGTCTCGACACCGGCCGCCCGCATGGCAGGCCCCCCGATGCCGAACCAGCGCAGGCCGGGCGTGATGGCATTGGCCGCCTCGACCAGCTCGGCTGCGCGCATGTCGCCGGAAACCTCGCCGGCAATGATCATGATCTTGCTCATGAGGGATTTTCCCGGATGGTCTGGCAGATGGCGACTGCCAACTGCAGCGCCTCCATGCCGTGGCGTCCGGTCACGACCGGATCCGTGCGCCGCTTGACGCAGTCGGCAAACGAACGCAGCTCGGCTGCCAGGGGCTCGGATTTGTCGATCGGCACCGGGAGCGCCTCGATTCCCGTGGCGGTGCGGCGGCAAAGCTGGCCGGACTGTTCCATGTAGTCGAGCGAGAGATAGGTGTCGTCCTGGAAGACCCGGATCTTGCGCAGCTTGTCCTGGCTGATGCGGCTGGCGGTGACGTTGGCCACACAGCCATTCTCGAACTGGATGCGGGCGTTGGCGATGTCTTCCGTGGGGCTCAGGACGGCGACGCCGGTGGCTCGGATGTCCTTGACCGGCGAATTGGCGATGCGCAGGATGATGTCGAGATCGTGGATCATCAGGTCCAGCACCACGCTGACCTCCGTGCCGCGCGGCGGCGCGCCTTCTCGTGGGGGCGGGAAGGAGGCGAGGCGTGTCGCCTCGATAAACCGGGCATGGGTCAGGTTCTCGTTGAGGAAGCGCATCACCGGGTTGAAGCGTTCGACATGCCCGACCTGCAGCAGCAGGTCCTGCGCATCGGCCATGCGGACCATCTGCTCGGCCTGGTCGTAGGACGAGGCGATCGGCTTTTCGACCATCATGTGGACGTTGAAAGGCAACACCTGCTTGAAAACGGCGAAATGCAGATCCGTGGGAACCACGATACTGACGGCGTCGACCGCCTCGGCCAGCGCCTCGACTGTATCGAAGACGCGGGTGCCGTAGCGCGTGGCGATTTCCGTTGCCCGTTCCGGCGAGGCGTCGTAGACGCCGGTCAGCTCAACGTCGTCCATTTCGGAATAAATGCGGGCGTGCCACTGGCCGAGGCTGCCGACGCCGATCACGCCGGCGCGAATTATGCTGCTCTTTTTCATTGCGGATCCTCCATGACAGTAAATGCGACATCCAGTTTATCAAGCTGCCGGATCAGTTCGTCGCGCTCCAGCAGGATGGCCCGTCCGGCCTCTACCGCCACGGCGCGGATGCGGGCCTTGCGGATGGAATTGACGGTGTGCAGGCCGATGACGGGGATGTCGAAGCGCATATCGTGGCCGGGCTTGGCCACCTTGACGACCACGCCGCCCGAGCCCCCCAGCTTGCCCGCCCGCAGGATGGCGGCATCCGTCCCCTCGAACGCCTCCACCGCCAGGATCGTGCCTTCCTTGATCACGACGGTCTGTCCGATATCGAGACGGCTGACGGTCTTGGCGACTTCAAACCCGATGCGGATATCATTGGCCTCGCCCACGGTCGGGGATCGGCGCGAAAGCAGGCCTGCCGCCGGCATGTGCTTCTCCATGAACGACGAGGCCGGCAGCAGCGTGACGCCGATCCGGCGGATCTCCTCGCCGATGGCGGCGAAGATCGAATGGGCGTTGCGTTCGGGCAGCCGGCGCAGCAGGTTGAGCAGTGCCCCGTCCATGCGCACGCGGAACAGGTGGGTCGGCGTGATCTGGCCCGCCATGACGGCATGGGGGATGGCGGTGGTCTTGAGCGCGTCGAGCATGCGTCCGAGTTGGCCGAGATAGATCCAGTGGACCTCGTCGACCCATTTGGCAATGACCGGATCGGTCTCGTGGCGGAAGGCGATGGCGGCCATGCGGGTGACCCCCTGGGATCGGGCGGAATCGGCCAGCAGCCTGGGGTAGGCACCCTTGCCGGCAATGATCGTGATCGCGTTCGGGAGAGGGGAGGCTGTTGTCATGCAGGGCTTTCGATACAGGGCGCTAGCATTTGGCGTCGCGCAGGATCAGATTGTTGAACTCGGCCCTTGTGGCGGCATCGTCGTGGAAGCTGCCCAGCACGGATGAGGTGGTCATCACGCTGTTCTGCTTCTCCACGCCGCGCATCATCATGCACAGGTGCCGGCATTCCATCACCACGCCGACTCCCTCGGCCCCGACCGCATCGCTGATGGCCCGGGCGATCTCGTGAGTCAGGTTCTCCTGGATCTGCAGGCGGCGGGCGAACCCGTTGGCAATGCGCGCCAGCTTGCTGACCCCGAGTACCTTGCCATTGGCAATGTAGCCGATGTGGCACTGGCCGAAGAAGGGCAGCATGTGGTGCTCGCACATGCTGTAGATCTCGATGTTGCGCACGATGATCATATTGTTGGCGTGCGACTCGAACACCGCGCCGTTGATGATGGCCTTGAGGTCGGCGTGGTACCCGCTGGTCAGGAAGCGGTAGGCG
The DNA here is from genome assembly GCA_020048935.1 of bacterium. Lineage (GTDB taxonomy): Bacteria > Verrucomicrobiota > Kiritimatiellia > UBA8416 > UBA8416 > UBA8416. Next base: position 21,152 of record JAIFLS010000014.1, read on the forward strand.
GCCGCTACCCGTTCGGGGGTCTTCAGCAGGCCCTCGCGATCGGGATCCTCGCCGATCTCGACCAGCAATTCCCTGATCAGTTCCGCAACGCGCTGTGTGTTCATGAGAATTCCTCTTTCTTTTTCGGTTGAAGATAGCGGGCGACGAGAAAGGTGGACGATTTAATTCCCTACTCGTAATCCGCTCTCGTCGCCCGTTCTCGTCATCCCAAAGGTGGTGCGTGACCTCTGGGCACTAAAGCCCGTGGAAAAGAGCAAAGCAGCCCAGGAAAAGAGTCTTTCAGACTTCCTATGGACAACCCATGCACAACCCACGGTCATAACGCGCCCGGAGGTCGCGTTCCACCCAAATAGCTACCAATCTGTTTTTGCCCACCGCAGTCTGCGGCGGGCTTTTCCATAACGTGCCCCGGTAAACTACACGCCGTAACTTCCTAATTCAGCCTGGTTGTCCTCTATCGCCTGTTGTTCCGCCTTCTCAGCCGCAGCCGCGCCTTTGCGTTTGCGGCCCCATGGAAATATAATGCGGAAAAACCCGCCGATCGCCCTGCCGATGCGCGTGCTGATCGACGGACGCAGCAGCTTTTCCAGGCGGCGGTAGCCGGCGAGCAGTTCCTCGGGCGAGAAGTCCTTGCGGTGGACATTTTCCTCCAGTTCGAGCTGCAGCTTCTCGGCCTCGGAGCATTTGTCGACGATATGGGCCTCGATGTATTTCCAACCCAGTTCCCGCGCGGCCAGCGTACGCCGATGACCGGCGATCAGCTCGTTCTCGCGGGTAAGGGTGACCGGGTTGAGCTGCCCGTGGTTCTGGAGGCTTTCCATCAGTGGCTTGAGATCGCCGACATCGGTGCGGACACGGTCATGGATGATGATATCCTGGACAGGGACTTTCATAAGACTCCTCGTTCGTTGGGTAAACGGCAACTGGTACCGAAACTAGCACCTTGCGGGTAACGATGCAAGAACGATGCAAGCCTTGGCGTTCGGCGCCCCGCTACCCGAAGATCAGGCGTATATGGCGGTCGATATTGGCGGTGACGCGGCGGCCGACGATTTCCCGGTGTGTTTCCAGCAGGTCAAACCACAGGCCACCCTTTTTAGCGGCCAGCTTGTAGGCGACATGCATGAGTTGGCGCAGGTTGGGATTGTAGCGTGGGCAGGCACCGTTGTGCAGCAGCGCGTCCCGGAACGACGTGGCGCCCCACGCCTTGACGGTGGCGGAGGCGGGCAGGGCCTCGCGCTGGACATCCAGTACAGTCGCATAGGGAGCACAGAGCTCGTCGATATGATCAAGCGCCTCGGCGTACAGGGTTTTCGCCATGGCGAGTCCGTCGCCACCGGCCTCGATCAACCCTTCAACCTCCGCCAGCCAGGTCGTGCCGGCGGTCTTGACGTGTACCCCGGCATCATGCCGCTTGAGGATCGCCGCGACGGCGTCGTAGATCGCGAACTTGTCGCTGCCCGAATGGATGCTGAGCTTCAGGTTGGTCGGCAGGCCGAATGCGCGCACGGCGGCGGCCACGGCCAGCACGTCCGCCTCGAACTCGATGGCGAAGCGATTGAGGCCGCCCACGTAGTCCACGCCTTTGTTGAAGCGTCCGCTGAACTTCGGGGCGATGGTCTGCAGCGGGACCTGTTCGTCAGCCAGCGCGGCCAGGATCAGGAAAATCTCCTGGGGTGATTGCGGGGTATCCGTCTCATCCATCGAGACCTCGGTCACGAAGTCCCTGTTGCCGCGCTGCTCGACGATCCGCCGGTAGGTGGCACCGGCCTGGCGTACCGCCGGTAGATATTTGCAGGCGATCGAGGCCACGGCGTCGGGGGAAAGCGTGGCATCAACTCCCAGGCGGGAGAGGTCGAGCGCCCTGAGACTGTCACGGTGCCGCTCCGTGAAGGCGGCTACTTCGCCGTTGATGCAAGTGCCGCCGATGGCGTCGCCGACATCGATCGTGAAGAAGTCGGCGCTGTCGACATAGCGGTCGACCGTTCCAAGATTGATATGGTCGGCGTCCACGAAATAGGGACGGTTCCATCCGGCGGCCTTGACGGCCGCGTCTGCCTCGGCGCGCACGCTCCCCGGCTGGGTGTCCACAGTCAGGTGCTCGCGGTTGGATTTGTTCCAGACCGGGTGGACCTCGGTCCCGCGCGCCAGCGCCTGCTGGAATGCCGCCAGCTGGAAAAGCCCCTGCCGGGCAAAGCGATCACCGATCCCCATCGTGAACGTTGGAAGCTGCATACGGAAATCTCCTCGATAAATGTTATTAATGTTGCGCGACATCTTGTATTGAACGGGATTTGGGTATGCTGTGTCAAGCGCGTTGCGTTTTTTACAATCTGTAATTTTATCGCCGTTGACGGTGTATGACCGACCCGTTAGCATCCCGTCCATTAGCTGTGGTATCGTCGAACCGCATCGGGTGCCGTCACCTGACCTTTTCGGCGGGTTCCGTTTACAAGTGAGGGCAACATCACATAAAAGGAGGCGACATGGGCGCACAGGTATGGGAACTGCTGGATCGCAAGGGAACCGCGGTGTTCGGCGTCGAGGGGACGCAGTCGGTGTACGAGGCTGTCAAGGAGATGGCCGAGAACAATATCGGTTGTGTCGTGGTGCTGACCAAGACCGGTGCGCTTTCCGGCCTCTGCTCCGAGCGGGATGTCTTCCGCAAGGTTGTCCTCGAAGGCAAGAGCGCCAAGAAGGTCGAGGTGCGCGAGGTCATGACGCCCAAGCGCAAACTGGTCACGGTAAC
>JAIFLS010000126.1 GCA_020048935.1 bacterium
AACGTGTCCTGGGCCTCTGCCGCTCTTAGCTTAGCAAGAAGGACATCGTAATGCCTGCCGCGTGGTTTTGGAATGACTCCGGGCGTCGGCGGCAGGTTCTCAAGGTCGGTCTTGCACCAGTCTCTAATCGACGATCCGCCGACAGCATGTTTGACGATGACAACGTTTTGAGCGCCGAGAGCATTCGTCACTGCGGGAGTAAAGGAAACATTTGGATCCATTCCGGCCATATTTGATTGCCCGGAGAGTATGAAGAGGTGCTTGCCACTCCTGTCGTCCTTTTGCAGGGTGTTCTCTGCTGCAGTGACGCACCCAGCGCTCACAAGAAAGGCTGTGATTATAATTGAAATTGCGATAGATTTCATTGATATCCCTCCGCTCTGTTTTACCCACTAAAACCGATCAAAGGCCTGTCCCCTGGCGGTCCTTTCCGATCTGCTTCGCCTCTTCGAGTGTCAGAAGCTTCGGTGGATTTTTGTCCTCTTCAATCGCCTTAACCATATTATTCCACTCTTTGGACAGTTTCCTGTTCTGGTCAACACCTTTAAACCGGGGGTCGGTTTTAATCTTTTCCAGCATGGGTTTTGCGTTCCCTCTATATTTCGCAAGCGCATCCATGACCATGCGCAACTTGAAGGACCCTTTCCCGCTTTCGTCATCGAGCACATCAAGCGCGTACTGCATACCCTCTTTAACATTTAGGTTGGCGAGGATGGCGACGCCTGACCCAATCGAGCCACCCGGACTGTGATATGAGTGATACGTCGGATCATTGTTCTGAACAACATGCATGACCTTGTCCGCCACAATGCTAAAGTCCTCGGGAGGAATCCCTTCCAGCATGTGCATGCCGTCCGCTCGCGCATGTTGGCGTTTATGGTCGGCCAACTTGAGCGCGGCCTTGTAGAAGAGCGCCTTGTCCGTCACAACCCCCGCCTTGAAGGGCTCTTCACAGAGCGCATTAATACTCTTGCCCGTCGACTGATCCACATCCCTGAAGGTGTCGCCGGGCTCCTCATCAACAATCAGGGCAAGCATGTCGTTGTAGTAGGGATAGGCAGGTACACCCATTGAAGCGAGCGAACTGGCCGCTGCGGCGCGGACCTCTGAATCCTCTTTGGTGTTACGCAGAATGCCGCCGATGCAGGCCATCTGTGCGAGCGCCTGGTTTGTCGGGCATTTATAGCCGAAATATTCGATGGCACTCATCTTCTCCCGTTTCGTCCCCTCCTTCAACATCTTCGTCAACTGAGGAATAAAGTCCCCTTCCTTTTCGCGCAGCGACCATACCGCCGCGCGGGTCACTTGCGGAAATGGGTTCCCGAATAACGCAATCAGATCATCCACGCTCTTGCTCTTGTAGTCGGTTTTGCTCCGCTCAACCACCTCCGTCGCATCTTTTCCTTTGACCCAAAGCGTCTCGTCAGCACTTCTGCCCGTGATGAGAAGCGCCTTGCGGGGCAGGCAGTAGGTCAGCAGTGCAACCCCGGCTTGATTGCCCTCATTTGAATTACCTCCAAATCGGGAGAAGCCTCCGGTCCACGAGCGATACATCGTCTGAAACCAACGTGACCGCTGAAAAAATTGCCGAGTCACCTCGGGCCCCGACACGTTAGCGCCGAGCGGCGTCCAGAGCGGATTAAAGAAGGTGCTGGCATGGCCATTTTCAAGGCCATCGTACGAGGTCGCCGCGAGCTGGGAGAAAAATTTTGCGCCTTCTTGATTGCCCTTGAGCACCATGCAAAGCGCGGCGGATCCGCTGGTGCCGTTGTTGTTGTAGGTCGCTGAATTCGGTCCATGCACGCCATACGGAAAGCCGCCCCGGCCAACATAGCTGGCATAGTATGCGTAGGTCGTAGCAACGCCCTTGGTGAGGATCGGATCATCAATGCCGCACTTCTGTGCCAGCAGCATGCCCATGAAGCTGCTCAAGCTGGATTGGTTCATCTGGGCATACCCTGGCAGACGTCCATTCCGCTTAGGCGTGGCCATACGATGACCGTACAGTCCACCTGCGTCCTGTCCACGCGCAAGCCCCATAGCGTAAATCTTGATCGCTGGAAGGACTGATGCGTCCTTGGTGAGCAGGTAATACTCCGAGAGTGTGATCAGGTGGTATCCCCAATACCAGCCGACATAGCCCATGTCGACATCACCTTTCAAAAGCATCTCAATCTTGGCGGCATCAGGCTTGACCCAGTCAGCCCCTTGGATGACCTTCGCCACCGCAGCAATATATTTGGGTTCACCCGTGGCCATCAGGCCCAGCAGTTCTGCATGGGTGGCACCTGAGTCCAGTTTGCCTGCCTTCAGCAGGGACTCGGCAGCCCGCGCAATGATCGCCTCACTCTTGGGACACGTATAGGGCGCTGTAGCGCTGTAACTGCCCAGAACGGCCAACTGCAGTTCAACCTTCTTGTTCCCCTTGAGCATCAGCGTCAGCTTGCCACCCGCTTGCTCAGTTTCTGCCTGGTCAATGGCCACGGCCAGTTCCCGGCGAATATCGGTCTTAAACAGCGTCTCACCCGCACCGACGAGTTCGTCGCCGACTTTGATTTTCCCCTCCGCAGGAGAACCCTTGTCAACCTTCGTGATCGTGGCCGCGTTCCGGGACAACGTCCCGCACAAACCCGTCGGACCGAGCTGAAAGGTCGCCGGGCCTCCCGCATATGCCACACCGACAAGGAAGCCCACGGAAAGCATCAAGACAATATTCTTTTGAGCTCTGTTCATTTTTCATGTTCCTTTCTATGGGCAATATGCTACTGAATAACACCTAAAGCAAGCATTGCATAATATGCGGCATTTTGTGTACAATATGATGCGACTTGTACATTACACGAGCAACTGACATGAGTAATAAAAGACGCGTCCTATATTCCTCAATACCGCCATTATTCCTCAAAAGCAGAACGGCGCACATCTCGGGCGGCGAAGCCGTACCGGGCATTTGCTTGATACTCATTTCTGTGGCGACACTGGTCGGCCCTTCAGAAATCGTTCGGTCAGTTTCTGATGCCAGCGAACATCCTGCCAATTTTTGAAATGTGGCTGACAGTAGTTGTGAGGAGTCCACCCCCACATCTCGAACTCAAGGGCATCTTCGACTGACCACGAAGCCCAGTCCAACAGCCAGCCCCAGTCCAGATTCGGAGAATCAAAATAGTACCAGGAAGACCATGACTCTGTCGTTGTCAAGGGCATCCCGCGTTCGGCAGCCCAAGCGGCGAAAGCCGAGAGTTTGTGTCTTTGGCGGGCGCGCAGCATGGGCGCTATGGCGAGATGGGTTTTCTCACAGCGGTCGCTGAAATCTCTATGCCAGGAATCATCGGTGAAAAGTACCGGCATGTGTTTGGCAAAACGGGTGCGGGTGGACCAGCGCGTATCGGCGTCGGCGTAAAAATGCACATCCAGACAATCGAATTCAAGCGGCACCTCCAACCACCTCGGGTCGCCATGGATGGAGGCTGTAAACCGAACTTCCGGGAACTCGCTTGCCAACATGGCGACGGCCCTATTCAAGTCTTTTGCCAGGAATGCCTTTTGTTTGTCCGAAAACCTCTGGAGGCCCCAGCCATCGCCTGTTTCCTTGCTGAAGGAATCCATGAATCCAGGGAGGAAGTAGGGGACCTCGTTCGCGATGTCCACATAGACCAACCCTTTAAAGCCGAATCTTCTTTTGTATTGCTCCAGAGTTTTTATCCACATTTCTGCGGCCTCAACGTGCGATCTGGGAACGCGTGTCGGAACCGGCCCCTGCTGGGCACCGCAAAACCACCACGCGCTCAGCGTATAGTGGAGGTTCCGCGAGAGCATCTTCTCCATGAATTCGATAATCCATGAACCCACCGGCCCGGTCACTTCCGTATTCCAGTTCCACGGCATGAAAGGCTGTCGAGGGTCCGGCCAATGCAATTCGCGTTCCGGCGCCGCGAGGTCTATCCACTGGAGCATCGGATCAAGTCGCAGCGTGTTGTATCCCCGCTCGATCGCTTCATCCAGGATGCGGTCGTAGTTCTGAAAGGAACCTCCGGGACCGTGCCGCAAGGCATAGCACTGATCCCACATGACCATGGTCATGCGACTGGGAGTCAAGGATTCTCTTATGTCCCACTGGCTCATAGTTTTCGGCCTTGTTGGGGAAGATGCACCGCCGCTGAATTGCATTGGGAAGTCCATGTGTATCCTTTGTTTGTTGTTGTTTTTGCAAATCAACGGCGCGGTCTATCGCGTACGTTGGATTTGCCTTGTTCGGCTTGCCGTATCCAGACGAGCATTTCGCCCGGGGAGCGATTAGCCCACATGAAGTACGGTATGGCCGTGACGTCGCAATGAACATGCCGCGAGCCCTGCCGTCCATACAGTCTGCCCTTCCAGTCTTCCGGCTCTCGCCGCCAGGCCTTGGCGTGAATCCGTGGAACACCTGCCAAGAGGCCAGAATCGCCCCGTGTGATTTTGAATGCCCGGTCAGGGCGCAGCACAACGTCGTTGAGGTTGCTACCGTTGTCCGCCTCTTCGAAACAGTACACAACCGGCCCCCTTTGCAGGGCCACGCGCCCGCCATTTTGCCTCACTGCAGGATGCGCGGCGATGCGCTCGACCGGCATTGGTAGAACGAGATCAACACGATCACCGGGATGCCATTTCCGCCTGATGCGGGCGTAGCCTCTTGTGGTGACAGGGGCGAGTGCGACCGCTTTGTCGTTGACGCACAGTGTCGCTTCGCGACACCATCCCGGGATACGCAGGGCCAGTGTCCACACGCTTGCCCGCTCCGGGGTGAGCCTGAGGACGACTCTCTCCTGCCAAGGGTATGCTGTCTCCTGCACAAGGCGAACCGTTTGCCCGGCGACGGTAACCTGAGATTCGCTCCCGGCATAGTGATGGACGGCGAGTTCCCGTGCACGGATTGAATAAACGAAGCCGGGAAACTGCGCGATCATGCGAGCGATGTTCGGCGGGCAGCAGGCGCATCCAAACCACTCGCTTCGGCGATAGTGATACTCCTTGTTGACAAACCGGCCGTTGCCGTCAAACCCGGGGTGCGCCGCGAGCGGGTTGCCGTAGAAGAAGGTCTTCCCGTCGAACGAGACGCCGCTGATCGTTCCATTGTACAGCGCACGCTCCATAACATCGGCGACCTCGCCGTCGAATTCGGCGTTCAGCATCCTCTGCGCCCAAAAGACCAGTCCGATGGCGGCGCAGGACTCAAGATAAGCACTCTCGTTGGGCAGATCATAGTCACAGGTGAAGCCTTCATTCGCCGCCACCGGCCCCAATCCGCCAGTGATATGCATCCGTCTTTCAACGAGGTTTTTCCACAGCCGCTTGCAGGCCTTTAGCAGTGTCTTGTCGCCAGTTGCCTGGGCCACGTCCGTCATGCCGCAATAAAGGTACATGGCCCGGACCGCGTGGCCGACGACCTCCGCCTGTTCACGCACGGGCACGTGCGCTTGATTGTACTCGTAAGTCTTGGCCCAGAACTTCCGCGGTTCCTCGCCACGCGCTCGTGCTTCCTGGTCGAAGTAGTGCGGCGAGCGACCGCGCTCATCAATAAAGTAGCGGGCAAGATCGAGATAGCGTCTCTCGTTCGTTACGAGGTGAAGCTTGATCAGCGCGAGCTCAATCTCCTCGTGACCGCAATAGCCGCGTTTCTGGCCTTTGCGCGGGCCGAACAGCTTGCCGATGTAGTCCGCGTAGCGGCACATCACGTCGAGAAACCTGCGCTTGCCAGTCGCTTGGTAGTAGGCCACCGATCCCTCGATCAGATGCCCCGCACAATATAGCTCGTGGTTGTCGCGCAAATTGGTCCAGCGCTTCTCAGGTTCGACAACGGTGAAATGGGTATTCAAGTATCCGTCTGGCTGTTGTGCCCGGGCGATCAGATCGATCACGCTGTCCACGAGTCGCTCCAACGCGGCATCGGGGGATGCGCTGAGGCTGTATGCCGCAGCCTCAATCCATTTGCCTACGTCCGAATCCCAGAAGATATGCGGGGGATTGTCATCGCCTTGCTTCCACGCAAGCTTAAACGCATCAATCCGGCCAGTGTCTTTGGACTGCTTGTATTGGATGGGGAGCGTGACACTCCGATTGACTTCCATCAACCGACCCCAGAATCCGCCATTGATCCGCACGTGCTGGAGTCCGGCCGACATGGAAGTGCCGGGGACTGCGTTGCATTCTCCTTGCGTCATTCGCTAATATCCTTTCTCTGTTGTTGCCGACGAGACGCTTCACTTTCGGCGCGGAACGCGACGTAAATTGCAGGCGTTGGTTAGGGTTCTTGTTTTCCCATTTCTGATTTCCCGGTCAATTCTGATGAAGCCGGCATTGACAGGTAACGGCCTTTTGTTTACTCGAAAAGGCCCCAGTCAAACTTCCGCGTTTCGTTGCCAAACCGCCAGTGACTTGGACAGGTTGTCTCAAGCCAGTCCGGGGGTTCGGCCAGTGGTTGCACCGTGGCAGAGCGCGAAAAAGCTTCAAAAAGCGCGGCGCGTTGTTCGGGTCCGATGGCGGTGGGATCGGCGGAAACAAAGAGCGGGGTCCCACTGGCAGCGAGCAACTCCATCCACTGCTTGTTTAGTTTCCAAGGCACTTTTGGTGTCAAGCCCACACAGTCGGCATCGACGGCAAAGAAAGTGTCGTGCTGCGCCATGCGGAATGCAAGTGTGTTAACGCCCATCTTGCGCGTTCGTTCCCACTCTCGTCCACTGGTGTCATCGCCGGTACGCTGCAATTCAAATAGACCTGCGCCCAAATGACCCACCGTGTTGCAGCCAATCAGAATCACGTCTTTGGCGGCATCACGTATTGTCTGGTAGAGGTTGCGAATGATTTCCGCCGTAGTCCGAGACTTGTCCGCAAAACTCCAGGCGCCCGGGGAGACAATGCCGTCCATCATTTCAAAGCCATAGCGTCCGGTGATATCAAACGTTGTGAAGTCGTGCTTGATCAGAGTATAGCCCCACTCGCGCATCCGAGTAATATCCTCGCGAACCAAATGAAGGACTTCCGGTACGCTTGGATCCAGCACGATATGTTTTTCGCGCTTCCAGATGGGGTGCGCGGAGGGCATCCGCCAGGATGCCGGGGCATCGGCAGTCAGCAGGGGCCGAATCCAGATTCCCGGGCGGACGTCTAACGCCTTCATCGCGGCAGCCAGTCCGGGCATATCGGGGAACAACTCATTCCCTTTTATATACGGCCCGCCGCTACAGCCTAAGGCAGGAAACCATCCCGCATCAACCACCATAAAGGGCGCATTGTCGCGGCTCGGTGAGAGTTCGCGGATAAGTGCAGCGTCCCGGCGGATAGCCTCATCGGAGTTCTGGCCATAGGCGTAGTACCAGTCATTACCGCTGTAGACAGGGAACCCTGGCAGACGAGGCTGAGAACAGAGAAGCTTGCAGAACCGACGGGCGAATGCAAATGGACTCTCGGAACCTTCCGACGCGAGCGTTTGTAGAGTCGCCGCCCGTAATGTTCTATTGCCAAGATGAACGCCTTGTGCGCCGTTGCGCACGTCGAGAACCAACGTAATGCCATTCTGATCAACGAACCATGTAGCAAAACTCCCCGCTCCGGTGGAGACGCCGATACCATGTGTTGAGGAACTTCGTGAATCAAACAGCAGGACATACCATGGCATCACGCGTTCCGGAACAAAGCCGCGCCACTCCAAGTCACCGTATCCCCGCTCCCAGTGGTCGCCCAGAATCCGTAAGCCGGTCGGAAGCGATAGATTCCAGCGCAAAACGACTCTGGTAATCGAAACAGTGGGCGCAAAGATATCAATGTGAAAACCGTTCGGAGCTGCTTTCAACTGTACTTCGGCATCGGTGCATTTCTCGCCACTCTCGGCATAGACGCCGATACTGTCACAAACCCTGTCAATCATAAAGGATCCTTTACCAATCGAGCACTCCCCAGGGTCAGACCTGTACAATGTACTTTGAAAGCGAGCGGGTCAATTGATTGAAACGCACTGCCAGCTCCTTGTCGGCGGACATCTTCAATGCCTTCTCTGCTTGCTTACTCCACCGTCGCCGGTGTAGCCATAACACTTTCCCCACCGCTCGCTGGGTCAGGCGATACTTCGCTCCTGCATATCGGATTCTCCATGGCCTTGGCATGCGTAATACCCTGCCCCCCTCTCCCCCCCCCTTACCTGAAGCGGAACACGGTGGGTGGCGGCGGGAAGAAGCCGGGGCGCAGGGTGTCGACGACAAGGTCGTCGGCGTAGACGGGCGCATCGGCGGAAGCCCCCTGCACCAGGGCGAACGAGAGGAAGTTGTTTGCTGTACTGACCATGTTGAACCAGTCGCCGCCGATGACCGGATTGCTGACTGCCGTGGCACTGCCATCCAGGTAAAGGCGGTATTTGCCGGCAGCGTAGTCCTTTTCCACGGTCACACGGTGCCACGCACCCGTGCTCAGGGTCACGCCGCTGAGCGTCGTCCAGGTGTTGGTCGGCAAGCCGCTGGTATCGCGGTGCCAGACATTCACCGTCGAATCGGTGTCCACAAACAGCGCGAACTGGTAGTCCTCGCCGCCCGTCGGTTGTTCCGCACGCGGCGTCACATAAAGCATGACGTCCGTGAACAACGTGCCGCCCGCCCCGCTCTTGATCGCGGCCGTGGAATCCTTTGACATGCGCATGACCTGCGTATGGTTCGTCACGAGCGGGAACGCACTGAAACTGCCGGTCAGGGCGCTGACGATTGCGGTCTCGCTCGTGACCACCCCGCCCCCATACGTCTGCCAGCCTTGTTCCGCCCCCATCGCGGCCCCGTCGGCATAGGGCTCGAACGACTCGCGGTAGGGCACCGTGTTGATGAACAGGGTACTGTCGTTGAACGTGACAGACAGATCGCTGCGGCTGTAGCCGGTCACCTGGCTGGCATCGGCGGACGTGATGGCCGCATCGAGGAAGGTGATCGCCAGGTCACTGATGCTATTGCCGCTCGCATGTGCACCCGCAGTCCCCGTGAGCGTGGCCAGCAGCTTGGTACTACTGTTTTTCGTCAGCACCAGCGTCAGCCCCGCCGGGACATTCGGGGATGTTGCCTTGCCTGCCCCCACGAAGTCACTACCGTTGACCCCGGTGAACGTGTCGCCGCTGATCGTGATCTGGATCGGCGTGGTGTTGTCGATCTGCCCGCCGCTGAGCTCACTGAAGACCGTGCCGCTGTATGTGATAACGGGCTGGTCTGCGAAATTGACCACCAGGTCGCTGCGCGAGGCCGACGTGATGTTCGCGGCCGCGACCGTCGTGAAGGCGGCATCGAGCAGGTTGAGCGTCAGGTTGCTGATGTCATTGGCGTTGGCATGCGCGGTCGCCGTCCCCGCCAGGCTGACGGTAAGCTGCGTGCCACTGTTGCGCGTCACGCTGAGCGTCAACCCGGCAGGCACGTTCTCCACGGTGTACTCGTCGCCCAGGCCGAAGCCGCCATCGTCCACGAAGGTGTCGCCCGTGAGCGTGAGGGTCAGGGAGTTGCCGATCGTCCCGTTGTTGCCGGCGGCCTCGGTAAAGGTCGTGCCGCTATAGCTGACCACCGGCGGATCGTTGAAGTCGATCACCAGATTGGAGCGGGAGGAGTCAGCGACTGCCGCTGCATTACCGCCACTGAAAGCACCGCTCAGGAAGGTGATTTCCAGATTGCTGATACCGTCGGCATTCGCATGCACGGCAGCCGTCCCGCCGAAGCTGACCGTCACCTGGAGATCGCTATCCTTGATAATCGCGACCGTGAGTCCGGCCGGCAGGTTGGGTACCTGCACCATGCCACCCAGTACGTAGTCCGTGCCGTTCGCGCCGGTGAAGGTCTCCGCCGCCACGCCGATGGTGCCGCCGCTGATGGACCCATCGTTGGCGGCCTTTTCGCTATAGGTCGTCGTGGAGTAAACCAGCGCCGTGCTGTCCGCAAAATTGATCGCCAGGCTCTGCGCGCTGTCGGTAATATTGGACGCGGCGACATGATCGAACGCGGCATCCAGGAACGTCAGTGTCATGCTGGTATCCGCCGCGGCGACATGATCGAACGCGGCATCCAGGAACGTCAGTGTCATGCTGGTATCCGCCGCATCACTGTGCACCGTGGCATTCCCGGTCAGCGATACCGTCAGGTTGGTGGCATCGTTGCGCGCCACCGAGACACCCAGTCCGGCGGGAACGCCGGAGGTCGTATAGTGCGTACCGGCCACAAGGGTGGCGATGTTGGTGAAGGTGTCGACGGAGAGCGTAACCGTCACCGTGTTGCCGATCGAACCGACATTGCCGGCCGCCTCCACGAACGTGACGGGGTCATAGGACAGCACCGGCGGATCATCAAAACTGACCGACAAGCCGCTGCGGGCGTAACCGCTCACGTCCGATGCCTGGCCCAGCGTGAAAATGTCGTCATCCAGCGTCAGGCCCATTGCGCTGGTGCTGGCGGTGGCGTCATGCGGGTTCGCATTGCCGGTCAGGGAAATCGTAACCTGCGTCGGACTGACATAGGTCAGCGCCACGGTCAGCCCGGCGGGTACGCCGGACGTGCTGAAGTGCGTACCGGCGAAGTAAGTTGTATTGACGAAGGTGTCACCGGAAAGTGTGATCGTGCGGGTGGCCGTGATGCTGCCGTCATTGGCCGCCGCCTCGGCAAAGGCGGTGCCGCTGTAGGTCACGCTGCGGTTGGTGAAGACCAGGTCATCCACATAGGTCAACGTGTCCCCGAACGT
>JAIFLS010000127.1 GCA_020048935.1 bacterium
TAAAGACTCCCCAACTTGGACGTTGGATGTTGGGCGTTGGTTGTTGGATGTTCGATACGGTTTTTATCCGGTTACCCACTCATTTTCGCCCGGTACCCCGGGAGGGCGGCGTGCAGGACGGTGGATATTGCATTCTTGAGCGATTCGCGGGTAACCGGCTTCGAAACCACCAGATCCACCCCGGGAATCCAGAGTCCCCGTGCATTGATCATATCGCCGAATCCGGTCACCATGATAACCGGCATTTCCGGGTTCATCCGTTTTGCCCTTGTCGCCACCACATCACCGCTGATTGGCATCATGGCCCGGTCTGTCATCACCATATCGAACGAGGCTGATTCCAGTCGCGCCAGCCCCGTTTGCGGATCGTTGAACGTCTCGGCTTCGTGTCCCTCCGCTGCCAGGTGTTTCCGGAGTACCATTAGAGATCTTTCGTCATCATCGATTACCAGGATGCGGAGGTTGGAATGCTGTGCCGGTGATGGCGTCGTTTCTGTCGTGAGCCTTGTCCCGGCGACAGGAAGCGAGACGGTCACGCAAGTTCCTTGCCCCTCCTTGCTTTCAAGGGATATGCTTCCTCCATACTGGCGAGCAATGTTGGCGCACATGGCCAGGCCGAGACCGGTGCCGGTTTTCCTTTTAGTTGTGAAAAACGGCTCCATGCACCCGGCCGCCGTTTCGTCCGACATCCCGCAACCATTATCCCGGACACTCAGGGTTACCATGTTCTTTTCTGCAAAGGCGCCAATCGTGATCGTCCCGTTTTCCGCGATCGCATGGGCCGAGTTCAGCAGCAGATGGATCAGCAACTGGCGAAGTTGCGACTCATTGGCGGCCACTTCGGGAATATTCCCGATCTCGTTGTTGATGCGTATTGATTTGCCTTCCCCCATCCAGGCTGGAGTCATCATCTGGACGACTTTGTCGACCAGCGGGCCCAGGGGGACAGGCGTTGTGAGAAAATGCTCGGCAGGACTATAGAATTCCTGTAGCCGTCGCACAATGGCCTGGGCATCCGTGGCGGCCGACAGGACAATATCCAGCAGTTCAGTCTGCTCCGGCGAACCGTCGTCGCTTTTGACCTGTTGCAGCAGATGGTCTGTCAGGCCAAGGATCGGCATTAACGCATTGTTGAAGTCATGAGCGATACCGCTTGCCAGTTGCCCCAGCGTATGCAGGCGTTCCTGGTTGTGGATGATGGCGTAACTGGCCCGCAACTTTTCCAAGGCCTCGGACAACTGATCGTTGCTGGCCTGCAACTCTTCGGTCCGGCTGGACACCAGTTCCTCGAGATTCTTTTGATAAGTCAGGTTTTCCTGTTCAAGCTGTCTGCACCGGTCATCCATCGCCTTCATCCGGGCCGCGGTCTCGACAGCCCGGCAAATCGCGTCCCCGCTGACTGGCTTGATCAGGTAATCGGAGGCACCGTTCCTCACCGCCTCGGCGGCAGGCTCGACTGCAGGATCACCTGTCATCATGATGATTCTTGAGGACGGCGACTCGCTGCGGATAGCCTTCAGCAGCTCGATCCCGGAATCGCCGGGCATGATGATGTCGGTCACAATGACATCGAAGCTGTTGTCGCGTAGCATATGCCTTCCTTCCGCCGCACCTTCTGCCGTCAACACGCGGTGCCCGGCTATTTCCAGGCAGAGCTGGATCGTCTTGCGAATGGACGGTTCATCATCAACGATCAGTACAAAGGCCATGCCATCCTCCAGTTCAATGCGAAATTTACGCTAGGCCGACTCCCCTTGGTAGCGTGTGTCCAAGGCCTGGTTGACGCATTCGAGAAGAATCTCGCGGCTGACGGGTTTGGTCAAGTAACCTTCGGCATAATGGTAGATGGCCGCTTCCTGGGTCTTTGGTTCCAGGTTTGCGGTCAGCATGATCACCGGTATAAAACAGGTGCGTTTCCACCGGCCCAGCTTCTCCAGCACAGACAAGCCGTCGAGACCGGGCATCTCGTAATCAAGAATGATCAGGTCCGGACGGTTTCTTAGGGCCGATATGAGTCCCAGTCTGGCATGGGTGTGCACCCGGACGACTTTCCCGCCGTCGGTTTCGATCCAGAGTTTGATCGTGAAACAGATCTTCGGATCATCATCGATTATCAGAATCCGGTACATGTATGCGGTTCCCTATAATGTGCTCAAGGAGTAGGTCGTGGCACTTTGCCCGACCTCCGAGCATAAGTCGCTCTTTCAACATCCAACACCCAGCAATTCAAGGAAATGCTCCCCGACTTGGGTATTCGGTAATCATTGCATTATGACAGTTTGTAGGCCACAGCAGCAGACGTTGCCTTTCGAGATTCAAGTTCTTTCGCGATCACGGCAAGCAGCTCGGCCGCGCTTGCCGTCTTGGACAGGAAGACATGGGCAAGATCCGCCGTCGCATTATGCCGGGCCGCTTCCTTGCTCCCGATCAGCGCCGAGAAGTAAACGATCGGAATCGTCCGCAGCCGCGGATCCTCCTGGAACATCTGCCCCACATCGCCCCCGTCCATGTCCGGCATCATGAGGTCGAGGAGGATGAGGTCGGGCTGGGTGGCCCTTGCCTGCCGCAGGCCATCCTGGCCCCCTGTGGCCGTGACAACGTTGTACCCGCTCACCACAAGGCGCATCCGTGTCACTTCCATAAACTCCGGGTTGTCGTCGATGATCAATATTTTCTTCTTATTCATGTCGGTTGCCTTTCTTTGTCTATAACTTGGTCATTTTGTTTCACTTTTCGGTGAACGAGAACGGCGACGAGAACGGTGAACGATTGAATGCCTTTAGTCGTAATCCGTTCTCGTCGCCGTTCTCGTTCACCGTTCCCCATAATAGTTACCAATTCGTTTTTTCGCGGCCCGCCGCGCGGCGGGCTTTCATAACGTTTCATACGCTCTCCGCAAAATCGCCCTTGGGCAGGCGCACCGTGAAGACGGACCCCTTGCCTTCCTCGCTACGTACCGCGATGGTGCCCCCGTGCATCGTCACGATGACTTTCACAATCGACAGGCCAAGCCCCGTTCCCTTCTGGCCCAGCCGGTACACGCGCTTCAGCCTGGGAAAGCGGTCGAACACGAGCGGGATATCCACCGGCGAAATCCCCATTCCAGTGTCGCGCACGTCCACGACACCCTCCCGGCCATCCTCGTACAGCTCGATGCGCACGCCCCCCTGTTCAGTGAACTTGACCGCGTTGCCGCCCAGGTTCATCAGGGCCTGGAACATGCGCTGCCTGTCGGCAAGCACCCAGAGCGTGGCCGTTTCCGAGCACACCTCGATGGTCACGCCCTTCCCGGTGGCGAGCGGTTCAAGCAAGGTGCACACCTGTCTTGCCAACGCGACCAGATCGATACGCTCCTTCTCGAGCACCAGTTTCCCGGCGTCGATGCGGGCAACGTCCAGCAGATCATCGATCAGGTCGGCAAGGCGTTCCATGCTGAGCCCGGTGATGTCGAGTATGCGTTGCTGGTCTGCGGTGAGGGCGCCCAGGCTGCCGTCGGCCAGGAGGCTGAAGGCCTCCTTGGCGATGGCGAGAGGCGTTCGCAAATCATGCGACACCATGCTGACGAAATCGTCCTTCGCCTGTTCTGCCCGCTTCCGGTGCTCCACCTCCTCCTTCAATTCCATCACTTTAGCCTCAAGTGTTTCACGATAACGCGTGTTGGCCCGCTCCAGCTCCCGCCGTTGATCCTCAATCGCCTTGATCTTTGCTGCATTGCCGACAGCCCGAAGGATCGCACTCTTATCGACGGGTTTGATCAGGTAATCAAAGGCTCCAGCCCGGACGGCCTCCGCCGCGGTTTCCGTCGTTGGCTCACCGGTCATCATGATCACTTGCACGTCGGGACTGGCGGCGCGGATCGTCTTGAGCAGTTCCACACCGGAAATACCGGGCAGGACAATGTCCGTAATCACCACGTCAAAGCCGCCCTTCGACAGCAGCGCCTGCGCCTGGGCTGCGTCCTCCGCCATCTCCACCTCGTACCCCTCGGCTTGAAGAAAGACACGGAGGGTCGCGCGGACGCCCCTTTCATCGTCAACGACCATGACACGGGTGGCACCGGGCGCAGGATGCCCGACATCTGGCATGGATGGTTGATGCTGGACGCTGGATGCTAGCGATGGCGAGTTCATATTTCGGCCCCTTTTCACGGGATAATCCCCCCTCATTCTTCGACCACGAGTCGGC
This sequence comes from bacterium, assembly GCA_020048935.1. GTDB lineage: Bacteria > Verrucomicrobiota > Kiritimatiellia > UBA8416 > UBA8416 > UBA8416. Next base: position 4,186 of record JAIFLS010000127.1, read on the forward strand.
TACAGTATCGAGTCTCAAATCGCAATAATAGCATATGGTGCCGGCGAGATATGGATTGCCCCGGCGACCGGCACGATCAGCAGGCCGACAGACAGGAGCGGGATAATCGTGGACAGCGCAATGGCGCTATCAAAATATAAACGCGATCCGCTGCTGATCATCGACAACTGATACCGGGCTATACGCTGCATAAGGCTCCTCCATGGCATTCTCTCAGGCAGCTACTATGCCACCTCGCTGGAAAATACATGTCACGAGTGGTCGCGCGAGGGTTCAAGCCGTTCATACGACGGCCGCTGCTGCTGCCCGCTGACGCGATAGCCCACGACATCGCCGTGGTACCACTTCATCTCGTTCACCACACTGGCTTTTGCATTGGCGATGTTTTCAATGACTCTATAACTGCCGTTGCTTGATATCCAGACGGTGCCGTTTGATTGTCCGATCACGACCGCGTGGGCGGCATTGCTGGTTTTCGCCTGGAAAATGACCATTTGCGCGTCGAATCCGCGTGCCAGGCAGAGATCCCGGACGGTCGCCGCAAAATCCTCGCAGTCGCCGGCTTTCCGATTCCAGGTTTCCTCGCCGGTTTGCCAATGATCGGCCCCGTCTGGCGTATACCCGATGCGGGAACGCACGGCCTCGCAGATCGCTTGCGGACTGACCGCCTCTATATGGCGGGCAAAGGCCGCCGAACGCGTATCTCGTGCTATGGCGCACACGGGCGATACGGCAAACGCCGAAAAATGCCTCTGGTTCGTTCTCGCTTCCGGGGTAATGGCTTTATAGGCTTCCCACGCAGCACGGAATTCGGGATCCTCGGCAATAGCACGAGTCGAAGCACCGGTTTGCCCAGCCATCAGCATGATACTGGCGGCGGTGATCAAACCCCGTGCGATTGCATTCTGCATGTTCATCCTCCGTAAACGTCAAGTTATTACGAAGAGTGACTACGCAATCCGTGTGCCAAGCCCCTGGTATTGTTGTAACCAGTTGAAAATCAATTGTTTGCGATGCGTGATCAAGAAAACGGCAGAGGGCCTGCGGATGTCCGATGTGATCGCCAGCGGACAGAGTGGACTCCTCGCGGGCGAATTGGCGGACGGGATGGACGTGCGGCTCGTGATCATAATTGTAATCAAGAAGATTAGGGCGAAAGAGTAAGGCAGCCGACCACCCGGGGATCCAGGCGAAAACAGGTTGGTAACTTTTTGGAGGGAAATCGGTGAACGCGAACGGCGACGAGAGCGGATTCGGGAGAATAATCACCACAAAGACAAAGAGGAATCCGCTTGTAGCTGGGGTCGGTGACCCCGGCCGTGCATGGATTAGCAGCAGGTCGGTTAAGTGTAGCCGAGTAAGAGTGTCGGTTAAGCGTGGGTGCGCACTTACTCGCCACCCTTACTTGTTCCGAGCCGCGACGGGCCGAATCGCGTAGCCATTGCCACACGCGGCTCTTCACCCGCTAAGATTCCGGCTGAAGGGCGTGTTGAATAATTCCACGAGCGGCATGGGAGGGACGCCATCCTCGGCGTCCGCTGCGCATGAAAAGGTGCATGGCGAAGCCTTTCTTGAAAGCAGGGTGGTAAGACGGGCGTTCGGACAGCGAGACGCTGTCCCTCCCGTTGTGTAGCCAAATAAATCAACACGCCCTGAAGCCAGTACTACAAACACGTCCGCAATCACCGAAGGCCGTGTCAGCGGATGGCGGCGGTGAACACCGTTTCGAGTTCGTCGGCCATGCGCTCGACCGTGAAATCGAGGCGTACGGTGGCCATGCCCTGTTGTCCGAGGTCGGCCGCTCTGGCACGGTCGCGCAGGAGGTCGGCCAGGGCGCTGGCCAGGGCCTCGGCGGTATTGGGTTCGTAGGTGATTCCGCCGCCGGTGGCCTGCGCGACCTCGGGGAATGCTCCGGCGGCCGGCAGCACGACCGGGACCCCGGCGGCCAGGGCCTCGATGATGAACGCGCCGAACGCCTCGCCCGCAGGCATGGGGACGGACATGACCGTCAGCGTCTCGATAAACGCGATGCGGCTTTCGCGGTCCAACCCCGGAAGGAATTCGGCGGCATCGGCCATGCCTGCGTCTGCCAGTCGTTTTTCGAGCCTCTCGATAAAGCGGCGGTCGTCGCCGGTCTCGCCGCCCATGGCCTTTAGGCGGATATCGCGGAATGCGGGCTGGCGGCGCAGGAGGATCACCGCCTCGACGAGGGTTTCGAGTCCGAGTGACGGGGTCATCTTGGAGAGATAGCCGACCACGGGCGGGCCGGAGGCGACGCGGGCCGGGCGATAGGGCGCGGCGTCGATGCCGGGGTAGACCGCGCAGACGCGTTCCGTTGGCAGGTCTAGGCGTTGGCGCATGTTGGCGGCGTAGGTCTGGCTGACAGCGATCACCATGGCGATATCGGTCATGGCCGTGCGCATGGCCGCCCAGCAGCGCTGGTCGTAGGGTGCGTCGAGCGCGTCGAGCCAGGTGTCCTCGTCATGGGCGAAGGCGAGCACGGGCACATGCAGGGACTCGCGCAAGGGGCCGGCCAGTCCGGCCAGCAGGGTCGAGGAGAGCACGATGGCATCGGGCTGCTCGTGCGCGAGCCATTGCTGCAGGCGCTTGAGTTCCTCGGCGTGGTGACCGTTGCGGCCCTGTAGCATCGAAAGCGTCATGCTGCCCAGCCCATCGGCCCGGGTGCTGCCGGCGCGCTTGGCGGCCAGGCGCAGCAGCCAGCGGGCGTCGAGCCAGGAGGTGAGCCAGGCGGGGGCGCGGCGCAGCCAGGGCAGGTGTTCGCGCAGGTAGACATTGATGCCGCCGAAGAAGACCGGGGTATCGCCTTCGCCGATCACCCCTTCCATGTTGACGGGCAGGTACATTGGCGTGGCGATCACGTCGTGGCCGCGCTGCCGCATCACCCGAGCCCAGTCGGCGTCGCGCAGGCACGTCTCGCAGTAGAACCCACCCCCGGAACCGGCTACAAGCAAAATGATTTTCATGGTGGACCCCTTTTTCTCCTATCGTCGCCGGGATGCGGGGCCGATTGCCCCAACACCTGGTTCAGCTCCTGATCCTTACTCATGGTTTCAGCAATGCGTCAACCTTGTGCCAATAGAAGAACGCTTCGGGGTTGGCCTGACGCAGACGATTCAGCGGTTGCGACAGGCTGATTTTTGCCTGTCTGAGTTCAGCAACTCGGGCGGGATCATAACGAACTTCAGCAAGTGTAAATGGTGAGGCTGGATTCCGTATCAGCGCGGCGATAGTTGCCGACCGGGCGGCGGCAACCTTGAGGTTCTCAATATTGAACGGCCCGCCGATCAGATGCCCTTTCATTTTGCCTAAGCCCTTGCTGAATAATTGGCATTTTGGATTCTGTGAAGCGCCCTTCAGGCCGAGTTCTGAGATTAAACGAGCATTCTCGATGGTGTCGTCAAGTGCTTGAGTACGGGTGTCCACCCCTCCTCGATAGCCGATCTCCGCGTCACAGATGGTAGCGTATGCCTCCCGGATCAGAGCCAGGTCGGAAGCTTGCACGAAGAGTTCGCCAACATCCACAACTTGCTTTATCACCTGCATGTTGCTATCGGCGGTCAGCCTGACGCCGACAGTGTTAGGGGCGAACGCGGTTAGTTTGTCGGCCAGAAGAGCGTCGACAGTGGGCATCGTCACTTCAATATCCCGTTCGGTTTCGATGAATGGCGTAAGGATTGGCCGTTTTCGTGTGGCCGGATAAAGATTTCCTTGTTGAAGGACGTCGAGCATGACGTAATCGTCGCGTTGTGAATAGACGGACGGATAAAAGAACTTGAAGTGGCTACGACGCGGCAAGCGGTCATCCCCGCGGTCATCAGGTTCCACCCGCGAAAAGTGAGAGTTGAGTACAAGGCTCTGCAAGAACTCCAGATTGGTGGCCCTCGGGGCTTCGGAGGCGATGTCGATGTCGATCGACAGGCGCCGCAAGCGCTCCAGTAGCAGGATCATGGACGTTCCGCCCTTGAACACAAATCCCAGTTCCGATCCCGACAACAGCCCCAACAGTTGAAGCGCGTGAATGCACTTCTCGAGCAAAACGGAGTCAGCGATGGCCAGTTCAGTCCGCTTGGCGTCTATCCATTCACGCCTGAAACAGTGTTTATGTATCATTCTGTTAATCTAATATTTATGAATGGTCGATCTATTAACTCCAGTCCTGCGCCAAACTGGAGATGATTGATTCATTGCCGCTAAAGAGATTTTGAACCGCAATACCGCGCCGTTCGGCATAGCTGGCCAGTTCCGCAAATTCCACCCGGTTCGTTGAGACAAGCCGCGTGGCCATACCGCTAAACTCATCCTGATCCATGATGGAAATGGATTCCAGCTCTAAAAAGAGGTCAACCAGAATGCCTTCAGTCTTCATAACTTGTTCTTGTACAGGTGTTTTGGAGAGTAGCGGGCGGACGACGACGGTCTTGCTCTGAACAGCAAAGGTCTTCTCCGCCTCGCGTTTGGTCGGGTTGAGGTAGGCCGCATAGCCGATCTCACGAAGATGGTCGTAGACCGAGGACATGGCGTCGCGCGGCACATTGACAAAGGTCACGAATTTGCCAAGCATGTGGTGCATGTAGGGGTTGATCTGCTGCGTGGACCAGCAGGCGAAATCGAGGAGCGGAAAACGGACCAGCAGGTCTTTCTTGATCTCCGCCAGCGGTTCAACATCGAGTTGGGCCGGGTTTGGGATGAAGCTGTACCATCCTCGCCCGGCACTCCAGACAAAACCGGCGTCCACTAACTCCGTCATGTAGCGGTTCAGCGTGGGGGCGGTGAAGTCCACGCGGGAGCCTTTGAGCCAGGCCCGCAGGGTTCCAACATCGAAGTAGGCGCAACGCGCCTTCAGCTCAGGGAGGCAGCGGGTGCGCAGCACCTCCTTCAGCGGGGGCTCTTTCTCTTTCCGTATCGCCGGTGTCGCGCTCGGGGCCGTTTGCTCGGCTGGCTCTGCGGGATTGCCGATGCCGTAGAGGACGGTGACGAGGCGGTCGATCTCGGCTTCCAGAGCGGTGATGTCGGCGGCGGGGGTGACGGTCTTGGCGGCGAGGATGCGGTCGACGAGGTCAACGATGGGCTTCTGCTGGGCAAGGGTGATGTCGGGGATCGGGAGGTTCTTCCAGTCGTCAGGGTAGAGGTCGGTGTTGCTGCGGCGGTTCGTACGCAGGAAGTCGCGGGCCGCAGACGAGTTCATGACACCGAGCAGGTATTTCACGGAGAAGCGGCGACTGGTGGCCTCCAGTTTCTCGCGCTGCGGCAGGTCGGGACGCGGCGGTTTTTCATCAGCGTAACGCGCGGCTTTCTTGAGCGAGTTGTTGCGGACGCCGGATAGCGATTGCCAGGGTAAACAAACCATTATGGTGTGGTTGCAAAGCGTTTGTTTGACATCGTAGCAACTCCGCAAGCCTTCGCCCGCTGTACGATGAATAAAGAGTTTTTCGGCGACCTCGTAAAGCTCAGGAAAGGTGGGGCGGCGAAATAGGCTGGGAGCACGAGCCGTGCCCCATTCCAGCCATTTTGTTTCTGAGGGTAGCCATCGCGCAAGATGCTTGCCCTCGACAAACTGGCGTGGGTGTTTGGCGTCCTTTGAGTCAGCAACCAAATCGTCCAACTCGAAATCTCCCTTCGCCACTTTCTCATCAGCATGCACGACCATTCCGACGCTGATATAGCAGATGGCATCCAGCGTGAGAGTGTTGCACGAGAACGCGGTGGAAACCCGATCTTCCGGGAAGAAGGCCCGGCAGGTCAGGTTCG
>JAIFLS010000185.1 GCA_020048935.1 bacterium
CGCCAACAGCAGGAGTTTTCCCATGGATTTGCTTGAAAAGGCGCAAGCCGTGATGGATTGCGAGATCGAGGGGCTTAGAAGCGTGAAGGCCCATCTGGCGCACGGTTTCGAGGAAACCGTCCAGGTGATGCTGCAAGCGCTGGCGCAGAAGAACAAGATCGTGGTCACCGGCATGGGCAAGAACCTGCATATCGCCGAGAAGATCTCGGCCACGCTGGCGAGCACCGGCAGCACCAGTGTCGTGCTGAATCCGGCCCAGGCCATGCATGGGGATCTGGGCATCCTCCAGGCAGGCGATGTGCTGCTGATGCTGAGCTATTCCGGCGAATCCGAGGAAGTGCTCCACCTGCTGCCCGCCGCCCGCCGCCTGAACGTCACCATTATCGGCGTGACCGGCAACCTTGAAAGCACGCTCGCCAAGCACAGTGACTTCACGGCCTGCGTCACCGTTCCAAGGGAAGCATGCCCGTTCAACATGGCACCGACAGCCAGCACCACCGGCACGCTGGCCTGGGGGGATGCATTGGCCATGGTGCTGCTGGAGTCCCGTGGATTCAAGCGCGACGATTATGCACGGCTGCACCCCGGTGGAGCCATCGGACGCTCGCTGCTGCTGCGTGTCGCCGATATCATGCGCCGCGATAGCCGCCTCGCCTGCGTCCCCGAGTCGTCCGACGTGGAAACGGTCCTGCTGGCCATGACGGCGGCGCGGGCCGGTTCCGCCGCGCTGGTTGACGCAAATGGCATCCTGAAAGGGGTTTTTACAGACGGTGACCTGCGGCGGAACGTCGGCCGTCACACCGATATCCTGAATCTGCCCGTGGCCCGCTTCATGAGCAAGAACCCGATCACGGTGCGCGAGGATGAGCTGGCGGTGAATGCCCTCAACATCTTCGAAAAACATAATATCGACGACCTGATTGTCGTGGATGCCGACAACCGGGTCATCGGCGCGGTGGACATCCAGGATCTGCCTAAGATGAAAGTCCTGTAAAGGCGTTTGGGCGAACCGCGACCACGATTTTCCTTTTTAGACTGTCAATCTGTGATTGACGCCAGCCCGCGGTCCGTCTATCTTCTACCCTGTAACGCGGGAGACTTATTATGGCCGACGATTCCAACAACGAGAATGGACTTCCTCCGAAACTGGACCTTCGCAAGAAAATAATCACGCCGTTGACCGCCCGTCCGGCATTCCCGGCATCCGTGCCGAATTCGGACGCTGCCGAGAGGCCTTCGGCGCCATCCATGCCAATCCCCTTGGCGAGCGGCACAACGGCAATGGCGTCTGACGCCTCGAAAGGAACTATGCGAATCACACTGCCAGACGCACCGCAATCGTCGGGAGAAACGGCGTCACCGACGTTGATGAAACCGGCGACAGGTATACTGGACAGAGCCTCGACCGCAGCCGTATTCGGCGAGGCTTCTGCAGCACCCGTCAGCGTGCCCGGCGCCTCGGGGCCGCGGCCCTTGATGCGTCCGGTAATGGCCCCGAAAACCATCAAGTTGAAAAAACCGGTACCGCTCGGCATCAAGCGTGACACGCCGGAACCCGCCGCGCCTTTCGGTACCAAGCGAGCCACGTCGAAAATCTCGCTGCCATCCGATCAGGACGGGCGATCGACGCCTGCCGGCACCCAACCGATCCGGATCGCGCAAACCTCGCCGATCGCGACCATAATCGCAGGGAACGTTGCCGAGACAGACGGGATCGTGGGTGCCACCACTGTGACGGCGTCCGCACCGCCCCCGCAACCCGCGCCCGACCCGAAACGCCAGACATCACGAATTTCCTTGGATTCCGCACTTGGCAGCGAGAGTGAAAGCGGCCCGAAGACTATCAAACTCAAGCGCCCGGGCAGCAGCACGGTCAGGGTCCAAGGTCTCGAACCCTCCGAGGCTGCCACCGAGCCACGCACCAAGACCGCCGCGATTGATCTGACCGCCGAATCCGCTAGTGATGATACGCCGGATACCCAGAAGAAGACGATCAAGGTAAAGCGCCCGGTCGGTCGTCCGACCCTGAGGACATCGGCAGCGGGTGGAGCAGGCGCGACGACAGGCGGCGGGAGTGCTCCGACGATGTTCGCCCCGCCAGTAAAGAAGCTTGCCGCCGACAAAGCGCACTGGACCTTTATCCTGGCGGGCTGTGCCGCCACGATCATCACCGGTGTGCTGATCTACGTGCAGTGCGCGCAGACGTTCGGCCCGAACCTCTCGCTCACGCCGCTATCCTACAGCGGCCCCGGTTCGACCACGGAACTGCCCTGGTTTGAACGTATTTACAGAGTCCCGGGGAAATAACAACAACTGGCCCTTACGGGGCTTGCTTAACGCGGAGACGACGAATGAGTGCTGAAAAGATCGTGCATATTGAAGGTAACAACTGGGCAACCGAAGTCATCCAATCCCCGATTCCGGTACTGGTCGATTTCTGGGCGGAGTGGTGCGGTCCCTGCCGGGCCATAGCGCCGATCCTGGATGAGATTTCCGGTACGCTTGCCGGGAAAGTGAAGATCGTCAAGGTCGATGTCGACAAGAACCCGCAGCTCGCTGGCAGTTTTGGCGTCCGTTCGATCCCGACCCTGCTGGTCATGAAGGGCGGAACCGTCCAGGAGCAGATGGTCGGAGCCCTGAGCAAGACCGCCCTGCTGGACAAGCTCAAGCCCTATATCGCCTAGCACCCGGCTAATCCATTACTCCGCTTTCGCGGGGTCGGACAACGTCAGCGAGATCAGCAGTCCGGCCAGTAGCAGCAGTGCGCCTGCGCCATACGTCCAGGTCGGAGCAGCCGCGCCGAAGCGGTCGCGCAGGAACGCGGCAAGCTGCGGCCCGGCGATGCCGGCCATCGACCAGCCTGTCAGGATCGTACCGTAGACAACCGGCATCATCCCACTACCGAAACTATCCGCGACATAGGAAGGCATCGTGCCGAAGCCGCCGCCGTAGCATAGCATCACGTAGCAGACCAAGCCCCCGAACAACCACGGGTTTACCGTCCAGACCAGTGCCATGAAGACCACAAGCTGCGTCGCGAAGATCAGGCGGAAGGCATTGGTCCTCCCGATCTTGTCGGAAACGCCGCCCCAGAAGAAACGGCCGATCCCGTTGAAAAGCGAGCTGACGCCGATCAGGGTGGCCCCCATCGCGGCCAGGGCCGCCGCATCCAGCGTACTGCCGCCGCGCTGCAGCAGATCCTGAAGCATCGGCGACTGCAGGCTGATGAACATGATCCCGGCCGAGGTGTTCAGGAACAGCAGCAGCCACATCCGCGCGAACCGTCCCGACAGCAGCGCGTGCCCCGCATGCGCGAAATCCGGGACGGCGGCCTGCGCAGGAACGACCGGCACCGATGGCAGGCACGGCGGATTGTGCAGAAAGGCAGCCGCCGGCAATCCGATCGCCAGAAGGATACCGCCCGTGCACCAGAACACATGCACCAGGTTGCCGCCGAAGCTTGTCATCAACAGCGGTGCAATCACCTTGGACATCAGCAGCGCACCCAGTCCGAAGCCCATGATCACCATGCCGGTGATGAAACCCTTCTTCTCCGGGAACCACCTCGCCGCCGTCGCCACGGGAGTCACATACCCCAACCCCAGACCGATCCCCCCGATCACGCCGAAACCGGCATACAGCAAGGGCAGGCAGCGCAGCGACAGGGCCCATCCGCCCAACAGGTAACCGACCCCGTAGAGTAGCGCCCCCGCCAGCGCGAGCCGACGCGGACCCGCCTTCGCCATCAGCAGGCCGCCTCCCGCCGCCGCCAGACCCAGCGAGCAGATGGCAATGCTGAAGATCCACATAACCTGGACATTGGTCCAGCCATACCCGGTCACGATCAGCTTCTGGAAATAGCTCCAGGCGTATACCGTCCCCAGCACCACCTGCAGCAGCGTCCCCATCAGCGCGACCACCCAGCGTTTCATCCCACCATCCCCATGCAAGGCCATCCACAGTCCTTTCAGACGCCGTCGCGGATGGCGTTCGCCAGGAAGTCGCCCATCTGCACAGTGGTCTTGGCTTCCGGCTTGCGTTCCGCCGGCAGCAGTTCCGCCGTCAGGTACGATTCCGCCAGCGCCCTCGCCACGGCGCGTTCAATCGCATCGGCCGCCGCGTACTGCGCAAAGCTGAACCGCAGCATCAGCGCCGCCGACAGGATCTGGGCCACTGGGTTCGCGATACCCTTGCCGGCAATGTCCGGAGCCGAGCCGCCTGCCGGCTCGAACAGGCCGAAGCCGGTCTCGTTGATGCTGGCCGAGGCCAGGAAGCCCATCGAGCCGGTCAGCATCGCGATCTCGTCGGAGAGGATGTCACCGAAGAGGTTCGAGCAGAGCAGCACATCGAACTCGGAGGGCCGGCGCAGGAGCTGCATGGCCGCGTTGTCGACATAGATATGTTCCAGCGCGACATCAGGGAACTCGCGTTTGACCTCGATGACCACCTCGCGCCACAGCACGGACGTGGTCAGCACATTGGCCTTGTCGACCGAGGTCACCTTGCCGCGCCTCAGGCGCGCCGCCTCGAACGCCTTGCGGGCGATGCGGGCGATCTCGCGGCGGCTGTAGCGCATCGTGTCGAATGCCTCCTCCGCCTCGCCATCGCCCTGCCGCCCTTTCGGCTTGCCGAAGTAGATGCCGCCGGTCAGCTCGCGAACGCACAGGATATCGAACCCTCGCGACGAGATATCGGCACGCAGGGGCGAGAGATACTCCAGGCCGCTGTGCAGCTTCGCGGGGCGCAAGTTGCAGAAGAGCCCGAAATGGGAACGCAGAGGCAGCAGCGACGCCCGTTCCGGCTGCTCGGCGGGTGGCAGCTTCTCCCAGGCCGGACCGCCGACCGAGCCGAACAGGATGGCATCCGCCGCCTCGCAGCCGCGCAGGGTCGCCTCGGGCAAGGCCCGGCCCTGCCGGTCGATCGCCGCCCCGCCGACATCGTACTCATCATAACTGATCGACAGGCCGAACCGGGCCTCGACCGCCGCCAGAACCTTGCGGGCTTCCGCCATCACCTCGGGACCGATTCCATCCCCTGCCAGGACCGCAACCTTGTATGCCATATCGTCCTCCCTATTCCTCTATTTCAACGCCCAACATCCAACATTCAACGCCCAACATCCAAGTAAAGACTCCCGAACTTGGGCGTAGGATGTTGGGCGTTGGGTGTTGGATGTTCATTCGATTCTTCACCAGCCAGAAACGCACACACCCACAAACTCGCCAGAAACGTTATCACCCTGTTTTCGGCCGAGGCCCCTGGGGGCCTTGCCTGTGGCCAATCCGCATACTGCCCAATTTGCGACCAAGACGCAAGCGTAACCCACATCCGTTTCTGACATTATCTTGACTTGTCGGACGGTCTGCGCAACTCTTTGCGCGCTCAATCGGTGCATTCACGGAAAGGAGAGCAAACATGTCCAGGACACTCATCATCGGGGCCGGCGGTGTCGGCCAGGTCGTGGCCCAGAAATGCGCGGCCATGCCAGCGGTCTTCACGGAGATCATGCTGGCCAGCCGGACCTTGTCGAAGTGCGACGCGATCGCCGCCGATGTGAAGCGGCGCCAGGGCGTGGATATCGCCACCGCCAGCGTGGATGCCGACAACACGCCGGAACTGGTGCGCCTGATCAAGGACTTCAAGCCCGAACTGTTGATCCATGTTGCACTGCCCTACCAGGACCTGACAATCATGGACGCCTGCCTCGAAACAGGCGTGCATTATCTCGACACGGCCAACTATGAACCCAAGGACAAGGCCGCGTTCGAGTACTCGTGGCAATGGGCCTACCATGACCGCTACAAGGCGGCGGGTATAACCGCTATCCTGGGCTGCGGCTTCGATCCCGGCGTCTCCGGTATCTTCACCGCCTATGCCGCCAAGCACTATTTCGACGCGATCCACTATCTCGACATTGTCGACTGCAACGCGGGTGACCACGGCCACGCATTTGCCACTAATTTCAATCCCGAGATCAATATCCGCGAGATCACCCAGAAGGGCCGGTTCTGGGAGAACGGTGCCTGGCACGAGACCGAGCCACTTGCCATCCACAAGCCGATCGACTACCCGCAGGTCGGCCCGAAGGAATCCTACCTGCTCTACCACGAGGAACTCGAATCCCTTGTGAAGAATTTCCCGACCCTCAGGCGGGCGCGCTTCTGGATGACGTTTTCCCTGAACTACATCAAGCATCTGGAGGTGCTGCAGAACGTCGGCATGACCCGGATCGACCCGGTCCGCTACCAGGGCATGGACATCGTGCCGCTCCAGTTCCTCAAGGCCGTGCTGCCGGAACCCTCGTCGCTAGGCGTCAACTACCACGGACAGACCTCGATCGGCTGCCAGTTGAAGGGAATCAAGGACGGGCGCGACAAGACGCTGTTCATCTACAACAATTGCGACCATGCCGAGACCTACCGCGAGATCGGGGCACAGGCGGTCAGCTACACGACCGGCGTGCCCGCCATGATCGGGGCACAGATGCTGCTCAAGGGACTGTGGAAGAAGCCCGGCGTGTTCAACGTCGAAACCTTTGATCCCGACCCGTTCATGGCGGAACTCAACCGCCGCGGCCTGCCCTGGCATATCCTGGAAGACATCCCGCTGCCACATGAGTACAACGATTAGCCCTCAGGGCAACGTATAGAAGCCAGAGAAACCGGGGGGCGCATGGAGCCAAACAGCGAGAACAGCGTCGCGGACGCCACCCTGCTGATCCGCAGCGAGTGCTGGGAGGAACTGCGCCCGCTATTGAAGGATCTGCATCCGGCCGATATCGCCGAGCTTATCGAGAGCACGCCGGAGAGCCTGCGCGCGGGCGTCTTCGACCTGCTCGACGACGAGACGAAAGCCGATGTCCTCTCCGAATTGGACGATGCCGTCGAGGAGGAGCTGCTCGAGGCGCTAACACCCGAGAAGATCTCGGACATCGTCGAGGAAATGGCCCCCGACGATGCGGCAGACGTGCTTGGCGAGATGGATGCGGACCGCAGCGAGTCCATCCTCAACCTGATGGACCGCGAGGACTCCGAGGACGTGCGCGAGCTGCTGGCCTTCGACGAGGAAACCGCCGGCGGCATCATGACCACCGATTTCGTGGCGATGTCCAGCCACAAGACCGCCAGGGACGCGCTGGAATATATCGGTTCTCTGGAACTTGATGAGCCTCTGCATTCCACCTACGTGATTGACAACGACGGCAAGCTCCTCGGCTACGTGCAGATCTGGAAGATGCTCAAGGCCGGCAACCGCGACAGGACGCTGGACGAGCTGGCCGAGGCCGAGGCCATCTTCGCCCGCACGGACACCGACCAGGAAGAGGTTGCCCGCCTGATGTCGAAGTACGACATGAACTCGCTGCCCGTGCTGGATGCCGACGGGCGCCTGGTCGGACGGGTGACGATCGACGACGTCGTCGACGTCCTGCAGGAGGAGGCGTCAGAGGATATCTTCAAGCTGGCGGGTTCCTCGGACGAAGAGCTGGAATACTCGTCGCCCTTCCAGGCCAGCCGGGCACGGCTGCCGTGGCTGCTGATCACCCTGGGCACGGGCCTGGTCACCAGCATGATCCTCAAGGCCTTCATGCACAGCATCAGCACCATGGAAGTGCTCGCGCTGAGCTTCTTCGTGCCCATCGTCATGGCCATGGGCGGCAATACCGGCATCCAATCCTCGACCCTGATCATCCGCGGCCTGGCCATCGGCTCCTTCAGCGGCAGGAACCTGTACCGCGTTTTCCTGCGAGAAATCATGACTGGCATGCTGATGGGCGGCATCTGCGGGACTGCAATCGGGTTGTGGGCCGCGTTCATCATCGGCGACGGGACGGCCTACCCGCCTGCGGTGCTGGGCCTGGCGGTGGGACTGGCCCTGTTCAGCGCCATGATGTTCGCCGCCACCTTCGGCGCGTTCGCCCCCCTGCTGCTCAACCGCTGCAAGTTCGATCCCGCCGTCGCCTCCGGCCCCTTCGTCACCGCCTCCAACGACATCATCGCCCTGCTGATCTACTACGGCATCATCGTGCTGATGCTCCCCGCCGCCGGGTAAAGTCGAAATTTTTTACCAAAGTGGCGGGAGCATCTTGCTCCCGATGGGCGAGCTGGAAGCCCCCCACCATTTTCCCCGGACGGACGGGCATGTCCGCCGTAGCTTCAGCGAAGGCGGATTCCATCCCGTCCGCAGCGTTGTAAGCCCGGAACCCCATCCGCAGCGTTGCTCCATGCCCCTCTGCCCCCTGCCGCACAAACCGCCTGACAAATATCTTGCGGCTTCCTCCCGAATGACCTACTTTCACGGCAAGAAAAAAGCGGCCTCCTCCCGTATAAGGGCTGGGAAAGCAAAAGACGGTGGCTTGGAGTATTTGCGAAAACAAGCCGCGAAATACAATTTTCAAGCTTTAGAATATGAAGAATATGAATACAGGCAGGAGCGGGTTCTGGCTTTCCGCATCTCCGTGGATCTTGATTCTGTGCGCTATGGCTGGCGTCCCAGGATTTGGCTGAGGTTCTCCACTTGGATTCCTGGTAGGAATCCTCATCATGTTCGGACCGCCTCTGGCGTTCATCTTGTGCATAGTGGCGTTGTTCAAGGGTGAGTCGAAGAAATACCCAATAGCTGGCCTCTTCATCAGCGGGCTCACGATATTACTGTGGGTGTTGCCTATGTTGTGCATGTAGGACTACGAGTCGCGGGCAACAAACCCACCCCGCCCTTCGGGCACCCCTCCGAGGAGGGGAACTCTGCTGCTCTGGCACCCACCCCGCCCCGACAGCGCCGCGTGCGCGTTGCGGAGCTGTTCGGGGATGGCGATGCCCTGCGGGCATTTCGGGGCGCAGGTGCCGCAATCGATGCAGGCATCCGCCGGCAGATGGTTTTCGCGCCGCGCCTTTTCCAGCCGCGCATACTGGGCACGGGCATGCTCCCAGAGTCCGTATACCCGGCCGGTGTTGTAGATCGAGAAGACCTGCGGGATGTCGATCCCCGACGGGCAGGGTTTGCAGTAGCCGCAGCCGGTGCAGTAGAGCTTGGCCATCTCGGCCAACTGGCGGGTCTGCGTGTTGATAATGGTCCGCTCCGCCTCATTGAGCGGGGTTTCCACCGATGCGGCTTTTACATTCTCGACCACCTGCTCCAGCGTGCTCATGCCCGATAGCGCCACGTCCACATCCGGATTGGCCAGCACGAAGCGCAGCGCCAGTTCCGGTATACGCCGGATATCCGGCACCAGCCGGGCGAGCACCTCGCTATCCCCGCCCAGCCGTCCGCCGCCGACCGGGCCCATGACCACGACGCCCATGCCGGACGCCTTGGCGTAGGCGATCTCGTCCTCGAACTCGCGGTTGAGCATATTGTACTGGATCGTCACGCTCGCGTAACGCCCATCATCCACCATGCGGCGGAAGAACTCGCGCGAACCGTGGAACGAGGTGCAGATGTGCCGGATCAACCCCTGGTCCCTGGCCTTTTCCAGCCACTTGAAGATATGCGGCACGACGAACGTGTCGTAGCTCTCGGCATTGATGCCGTGGGTGTTGTAGATGTCAATATGCTGGACATCGAGCCGTTCGAGGCTGTTCTCCAGATTCGTCCACCAGGCTTTCTCGTCGGCCTCGAAACAGTGGTTCTTGGTAGAAAGCACGATCCGATCGCGCCAGCCCTTGAGCGCCGCGCCGACCACCCGCTGGCTGTCCTGGTTGCAATAGAAAACGGCGGTATCGATATAGGTCACCCCGGCCTCGAACGCCCGGCGGATCATGGGGATCGCCAGCTCGCGGTCCACGGATTCCCCCTGCATGGGCAGGCGCATGGCGCCAAACCCCAGCCGGGACACCTTCAACCCGGTTTTGCCAAGCGTCGTGTACTGCATTATAAACCTCCGATTAATCAATTGTTGAAGTCTACCGCCGGATTCA
>JAIFLS010000117.1 GCA_020048935.1 bacterium
TCCACCATCATGAATACCGGGTTGGTCTCGTCGCTGCCCGGATTCTCCTCGATGGCCGTATACATAGCGTTGGAGATCTCTTCCGTCGCATGCGTCCAGATATCGACGATCTTGTTGTAGCGCTCCCCGTCGGTGATCACACCCTGGCGATACTGCTCGTCCACTTGCTGGACCTGCGCACGCGCCTCGGAAAGGATCTCCGGTTTCTCGGCCGGGATGATCATATCGCACATGCCGATCGATACTCCCGCCAGCGTCGCCTGTTCGAAACCGGTCCGCTTCAGGTTGTCCAGCGCGATTACCGTCGCCTCGTGGCCGGCGCGCTTGTGGCAATGCCAGATCAGGTTTCCAAGCACGCTCTTGTTGACCGTCTCGTTGACAAAACCCAGCGACGGCGGCCAGACCTCATTGAAGAACACGCGGCCCACGGTCGTCTCGATCACACGCGCCTCGGGATTGCCGAACTGCGTGTCGCGCCCGAAATCAGGATTCCGAAGGCGTAACCGATCATGAATCTTGACCGCTCCCTCGGCATGCGCCATATGAACCTCGGCAATGTCGGCGAAGATCGGAAGATGCTCGCGTTCCGTGGCAACCTCGCCAGCGGCACGCTTGCGCCCCTGTAACTTGTCGCGCTGCGAGAGTGTCGTCATGTAGTAGATACCCAGGGCGATATCCTGGCTCGGCGTCATCACCGAATCGCCGCTCGACGGCGAGAAGATGTTGTTGCTCGAAAGCATCAGGAGACGGGACTCCAACTGGGCCTCGATCGACAACGGCACATGCACCGCCATCTGGTCGCCATCGAAGTCCGCGTTGAACGCCGTACAGACCAGCGGGTGGATCTGGATCGCCTCGCCCTCGACAAGCACGGGCTCGAACGACTGGATACTGAGCCGGTGCAGCGTCGGCGCACGGTTCAGCATCACGGTCTTGTCGTGCGTGATCTCGTCCAGGATATCCCAGACTTCGTCGGCCTGGCGCTCGATCAGTTTCTTGGCGCTGCGCACCGTATGGACCACGCCCATCTCCTTCAGGCGGCGGATGATGAACGGCTCGAACAGCGTGAGGGCCATCTTCTTCGGCAATCCGCATTGGCTGAGCTTCAGCTCGGGGCCCACGACAATGACCGAACGCCCGGAATAATCAACGCGCTTGCCAAGCAGGTTCTGCCGGAAACGGCCTCCCTTGCCGCGCAGCATGTCGCTCAGCGACTTGAGCGGGCGGTTGCCTGCCCCCGTCACCGCGCGCCCGTGGCGCCCGTTGTCGAACACCGCGTCAACCGCCTCCTGCAGCATACGTTTCTCGTTGCGGATGATCACATCGGGGGTCTTCAACTGCTGCAGATTGCGCAGCCGGTTGTTGCGGTTGATCACGCGACGGTACAAATCGTTGAGGTCCGAGGTGGCGAACCGCCCGCCTTCCAGCGGCACCAGCGGACGCAAGTCCGGCGGGATTACTGGCAGGACGTCCAGGATCATCCACTCCGGCTTGGTCTTGCTCGTACGGAAACCCTCGGCAACCTTCATGCGCTTGGAAAGCTTCTTGCGCGTCTGCTTGCTTTTCGTCTTCTGCACCTGCTCCTCGAGCTCCTCGAGCAGCGCCTGTAGATCAAGCGCGGCAAGCAGGTCGCGAATCGCTTCCGCGCCCATCTTGGCGGTGAATTCCTCGCCATACTTCTCACGCGCCTCGCGGTACTCCAGCTCCTTGAGAAGCTGCTTCTCCTTCAGAGGAGTATCGCCGGGATCGGTTACCACGTAATCCTCGTAATAGAGCACCCGTTCCAGCGAGCTGGCGGTCATGTCCAGCATCAGGCCGATACGGCTCGGCGTACACTTGAAGAACCAGATGTGCGAAACCGGCACGGCCAGTTCAATATGGCCCAGCCGTTCCCGGCGCACACGCGACACGGTCACTTCCACGCCGCAGCGGTCGCAGATCACACCCTTGTGCTTGATTCGCTTGTACTTCCCGCAACTGCACTCCCAGTCGCGCGTCGGCCCGAATATCTTCTCGCAGAAAAGGCCACCGCGCTCCGGCTTGTACGTGCGGTAGTTGATCGTCTCCGGATTCTTGACCTCGCCACGACTCCAGGAACGGATCGTCTCCGGATCGGCCAGCGTCACGCCAACCGAATCAAAGGACCCAAACTCGTTCAGGTAACTTGTCTCTTTGCTGAAAATCGGATTCAATGTATATGCCTCCCGGCTTAAGCTTCGGTTTATAACAGACGACTGCGCTTCTGCCCCTCGACCTGTATGTCGAGACACAACCCGCGAAGCTCGTTGATCAGGACACTGAAGGATTCCGGCATCCCGGCATCCAGCGTGTTGGTGCCCTTCACGATGGACTCGTAGATGCGCGTACGGCCGCTGACATCGTCGCTCTTGACAGTCAGCAGTTCCTGCAGCGCGAACGCCACCCCGTAGGCCTCCAGCGCCCAGACTTCCATCTCACCCAGACGCTGTCCGCCGTACTGGGCCTTGCCGCCCAGCGGTTGCTGCGTCACGAGCGAGTATGGACCCACCGCCCGCGCGTGGATCTTGTCGGTCACCAGATGGTGCAGTTTCAGGATATAGATCTGCCCCACCACCACACGCTGGTCAAACGGCTCGCCCGTGCGTCCGTCATAGAGCACGCTCTTGCCGTCACGCGGCAGCCCCGCCTTCTCCAGCAGGTCGTCGATCGCCGATTCCTTGATCCCGTCGAACACCGGCGTTGCCGCATGCATTCCAAGGATCTTGCAGGCCGCGCCCAGGTGCGTCTCGAACACCTGCCCCAGATTCATGCGCGACGGCACACCCAGGGGATTGAGCACCACCTCGACCGGCGTCCCGTCCGGCAGGAAGGGCATTTCCGCATCCGGCACGATCCGCGCCACGACACCCTTGTTGCCATGCCGCCCGGCAAGCTTATCACCCACCGAAAGCTTTTTCTTGGCCGCGATGTAGACCTTCACCTGCTTGATAATCCCGGCATCAAGGTCATCGCCGCTCTCCAGACGCTCAAGCGCGCGCTCGTGCTCCTCGTCCATCTCGGAGAATTTCGGCTTGTACTCGCTGATGATATCGTCGATCTTGATCTGGATCGGACTGCTCTCGATCTTGATGTGCTCGCTGACCGCCGCCAGCTTGCGCAGCAGCGTCTTGGTGATCTTGCGGTTTGCCGGGATCACCACCTCGTCGGCCTCCACGTCCCGCACGTCCAGCGGGATCTTCTCCCCAAGCAGGACATTGCTCAGCGCCTCGGTCAGGTCATTCTGCAATTCCTGGCGCTTCGCCTTATGATCATCCTCGATCGACTTGCGCTGGCGCTTGCGTTCCGCCGGCGTGCTCTCGGCACTCTTCGCCTCCTTGTGCGCTGTGACCTTCACATCCATCACGATCCCGTACGTCCCGCTCGGCACGGTCAGCGAGGTGTCCCGCACTTCTGCCGCCTTCTCGCCGAAAATGGCGCGCAGCAGGCGCTCCTCCGGTGCCAGCTCGGTCTCGCTCTTGGGCGTGATCTTGCCCACCAGGATATCACCCGGACGGACTTCCGCACCCGGACGGATAACGCCGTCAGGCCCCAGGTTGCGCAGCGCTTCCTCGCCGACATTGGGGATATCCCGCGTGATCTCCTCCGGTCCCAGCTTGGTGTCGCGCGCACCGACCTCGAATTCCTGGATCTGGATCGACGTGAAGGTGTCTTCCCGCACCAGCCGCTGGCTGATCAGGATCGCATCCTCGAAATTGTAACCGCACCAGGGCATGAACGCCACCAGCAGGTTCTTACCCAGCGCCAGCTCGCCCTGGTCCGTTGCCGGGCCGTCGGCCAGCGTATCGCCAGCCTCCACCCGCTGCCCCAGCCGCACGATCGGCTTCTGGTTGATGCAGGTGCCCGCATTCGAACGCCGGAACTTCTGCAGGCGGTACTCATGATACGAATCCGCCGCTGTCCGCTTCGATGGCATGCTGCCATCATCGGACACCACGATCCGGGTGGCCGAAACGTAGGCGACCGTACCGGCGCGCTCCGCCAGGACCATGACGTGTGAATCGCGCGCGGCGCGCTCCTCAAGACCGGTCGCCACATACGGGCGTTGCACCCGCAGCAGAGGCACGGCCTGCCGCATCATGTTCGCACCCATCAGTGCCCGGTTGGCATCGTCATGCTCAAGGAACGGGATCAGCCCCGCCGCGATACTGATGACCTGCTTGGGCGATACGTCCATGTAATCGATTTCCGTGCCGGGCACTTCCAGGAAGTCGCCGCGGTGCCGGACCCACACCAGGGGATTGTGGAACTTGCCGTCCGCCTCGAGCACGGCGTTCGCCTGCGCGATCACGAACCGCTCTTCCTTGTCGGCCGACAGATACTCCACCTCATCGGTCACACGCCCGTCCACAACCTTGCGGTAGGGGCTTTCGATGAAACCGAAGTCATTCACGCGGGCATAGATGCTGAGAGACGAGATCAGGCCGATGTTCGGACCTTCCGGCGTCTCGATCGGGCAGATGCGCCCGTAATGACTGCTGTGAACGTCGCGAACCTCGAAGCCGGCACGCTCGCGGCTCAGGCCTCCCGGTCCCAAGGCACTGAGACGACGCTTGTGCGCCAGCTCCGAAAGCGGGTTGGTCTGATCCATGAACTGGCTCAACTGGCTGCGACCAAAGAAGTCCTGCACGACAGCCGAAAGCGACTTGGAATTGACCAGCCGCTGCGGCGACAACGTGCCCGTCGTCGGATCGAAAAGCGTCATCCGTTCACGGATCAGCCGCTCCGTGCGCGCCAGACCCATGCGGCACTGGTTTTCCATCAGCTCGCCGATCGTGCGCACTCGCCGACTGCCAAGGTGGTCGATATCATCGACATTCTCGGACCCGCGGCGCACATTGATCAGATGCCGCAGAGCCTCGATCACATCGCGCTCGTCCAGGACCCGCATGTCATTGTCGATCTCGGCATCCAGGCCGAGCTTCTGGTTGATCTTGTAGCGGCCCACCCGCCCTAGATCATAACGGCGGGGATCAAAGAACAACCGCCGCAGGAGCTGCCGCGCGTTCGACGGGGTCGCCGGATCGCCTGGCCGAAGCTTATGGTAGATATCCTTCAGCGCATCGTCGGACGTATGCATCGGATCGGCCTTGAGGCTCTTGAGCATCAGTCCCTCGTCCCATGATACATCGACCACGGAAACCGCCGTGATCCCGGCATCGCGGATCTGCTTGATCGCCGCCTCAGTCACCGGCTCGTACTTGCGCGCCAGCACCGTCTTGGAGTCAAGGTCGATGATATCATCCTTGAACACCTTGTTGAGCAGATCCTCCTCGCGCATGCGGCTGCCGATTTTGACATCCGCGAAATCATAGTACAGGCCGAGGATCTCCTCGTCCGTACCGTATCCTAGCGCCCGCAGGAACGTGGTCGCCAGGAACTTGCGGCGCCGGCGCTTGCGGTCCATGTAGATCCAGATCAGGTCAGACGTGTCGAACTGGATCTCGATCCACGAACCACGGTCCGGAATCACCCGTATCGAATAAAGCATCGCGCCATTCGCATGCACCGAGCGCTCGCTGCAGATGCCCGGCGAACGGTGCAACTGGCTCACAACCACACGCTCCGCACCGTTAACCACGAACGCACCGGTCTCGGTCATCAGGGGGACATCGCCCATGAAGACGACATCCTCGACAACCGAGTCCCCATCCTTCAGACGGAAAGTGACGTGTAGAGGGGCAGCAAAGGTCTGCCCCTCATACACGCACTCCACCGGGTCCAGTTTCGGTTCGGAAAGCTCGTACTTCGCGAAATCAAGCACATAACGCCCGTCATAGCTCTCGATCGGAAATACTTCCTTGAATATACCCTGCAGCCCTTGCGCTTTACGATCCGCGTCTGCAACATCACGCTGCAGAAACTCCCGGTATGAACGGGTCTGAACCTCGATCAGGTTCGGGGGATCAATAATCTCTCGCAGATTTCCAAAGTTCGTTCTATCTACCACAAAGGCACCTCGCTGTTTATTCAAAGTCTACCGAATCCGGGGGGGGAACCGATGATGCCGGCGCGCTGCTATTTGATCTCGACAACGGCGCCAGCGGCTTCAAGCTGGGCCTTCATCGCTTCGGCGTCCTTCTTCGACACGCCCTCCTTCACCGTCTTCGGCGCCCCTTCAACCATATCCTTCGAATCCTTCAGGCCCAGTCCCGTGATCGCGCGAACTTCCTTGATGACGTTGATCTTCTTCTCGCCGGCATTCTTCAGGATCACATCGAACTCGGTCTTCTCCTCGACTTCCGCCGCCGGACCCGCCGCCGGACCCGCCGCCGCCATCATCGCCACCGGGGCCGATGCCGTCACACCGAGACGCGCCTCGAGAGCCTTGACCAGCTTGGAAAGCTCCAGCACGCTGATACCTTCGATCCAACTGATGAATTCCGCCATCTTACCTTCAACTACGATATCCGACATAACCGTTCTCCTTTTTTGCACCGTCAATCAGGCGGCGTTTTTCTTTTTATCTTCAATGGCTGCCAACACATACAACAGGCTCGACACCTTTGCGTTCATGACGCCAACCAATTGCGTCATCGGTGCCTGAACCGTACCGACAAGCTGACCCAGCAGAACCTCGCGCGGCGGCACGGTGGCCATCGCCTCGATATCGGCAGCAGTCAGCAACTGGGTGTTGAGGCTTCCACCCTTTAAAACCGGCATCTTGTGCTCTTTGATGAAGGCGGTCAGCACCTTGGCCACCGCCGTCACATCGCCCTTGCCCGTCACCATGGCCGTCTTGCCCGTCAGCACGGATTCGAGCTTGCGGCGACGCTCCTCGCCAAGCACAACGCCAAGATACGTGTTCTTCACGACCTGCAGCGAGGAGCTGCTCTCGGCCAACTTCAGCCGCAGGGCGGTGAAACTGGACACCTTCATGCCGCTGAAATCGGCCAGCAGCAGATATTCCGAACCCGAAACCGCATCGGCGATCTCGCTTACAATTGCTATTTTCTCAGGTCTCATTGCAAATTCTCCGCTGCACTAGTCTCTGACATTCACCCGCAGACCGACCCCCATCGTGGACGCGATCGAACAGGTCTTGATGTAAATACCCTTGGCACCCGCCGGCTTGGCCGCGCGCACCGCGCCGATAATGTTCTTGATATTATCCTCGAGCTTGTCGATCTCGAACGAGAGCTTACCGGACGCCACGTTGATATTTCCGTGCTTGTCCATGCGGAACTCAACCCGGCCGCCCTTGGCCGCCTGAACCGCAGCCGCCGTGTCATCGCTCACCGTGCCCGTCTTAGGGTTCGGCATCAGGCCGCGTGGTCCCAGCACCCGGCCTAGCTTGCGGACTTCCTGCATCGCATCCGGGGTCGCGATCGCGACATCAAAGTCGGTAAACCCGCCCTTGACCTTCTCGATCATGTCCTCGTTGCCGACAAACTCGGCTCCGGCCGCACGCGCGGCATCCGCCGCCGCACCGGCCGCGAATACCAGCACCCGCACCTTCTTGCCCGTGCCGTGCGGCAATGAGCAGATACTGCGGATCGCGTTTTCAGACTTTTTCGGGTCGATCCCCATCTTGAAGCAGAGTTCAACCGTCTCATCGAACGAGGCCGCCGGATTCTCCTTGAGAAACGCGATCGCCTCGGATAACTCCATCACGGTCTTCGGCGCTTTCGCCTTGATCCCGCGATACTTTTTCCCATGCTTGGGCATGCTCCCACCTTCCTGCTATAGAGGCTGTCCGGCAATCCCGGAAACCCCGGTCAACGTCCACCTGTCACGCCAGACCGCACTCGCGGCCTCGCCGGCAGACTCCCGTCCAGAAAAAAATCAACCGCTGATCTCGATCCCCATGCTGCGGGCGGTTCCCTCGATGATCCGCATTCCCGCCTCTTCATCGTTCGCGTTGATATCCGCCATCTTGGCCTTCACGATCTCACGAACCTGCTCGCGCGTCACGGTGCCGACCTTGTCACGATGCGGGATGGCGGAACCCTTGGCCAGTCCGGCCGCGCGCTTCAGCAGCGAGGCCGCCGGCGGACTCTTGGTGATGAAGGTGAAGGAGCGATCCGCGTAAACCGAGATCACCACCGGAATCACCAGCCCTGCCCGGTCCTGGGTCCGCGCGTTGAATGTCTTGCAGAACTCCATGATGTTCACACCATGCTGGCCCAGCGCAGGCCCCACTGGCGGCGCCGGATTGGCTGCCCCTGCCGGAATCTGCAACTTGATCTGACCGATGACTTTCTTTGCCATCCTTCTCCTCGCTCTCTGTTATCGTTAATTTGGGCCCGCAGCATCAACGCCGGCAGTGCCTACACGTGTTCAACCTGCCAGTACTCCAGCTCCACCGGTGCGGATCGCCCGAAAATCGCCACCGAAACCTTCAATTTGCCGCGGCCTGGATCCACTTCTTCAACCACCCCGTTGAAATTAAGGAATGGGCCATCGGTGATCTTGATCGTCTCGCCCGCCTCGAAGGCGACCTTCGGCGCGACCTTCTCTTTCTTCTCCTCCACCTGGTTCAGTATACTGTCGACCTCCGACGGCATCAGCGGCACCGGTTTCTCGCCGCCTACGAAGCCGATCACCCCGGTTGTCTCCTTGATGAAGGTCCAGGCGCGCTCAATCATGTTCCGGTCGTCATCATACAACGCAATGTTCACCAGCACATAGCCGGGAAAGAACTTGCGCGTTGTCGTTGTCTTTACGCCGCGACGGACTTCCGAGACCTTCTCGGTCGGGATAATCACGTCCCCGACCAGATCCCCGACCTCCTCAGGCTGCATACGGCGCCGGATGCCTTCCTGCACCTTGGATTCCTGCCCCGTCAGCGTGTGTATCACAAACCACTGCTTATTCATGTTCGCCTCTTTTAGCCTTGCGGCACTAACAACCGCAGGAAAACAGCCACGATCTTGTCACTGAGACCAACATAAATCCCCAGCGCAAAAACACCGGCAATGACGATAACCGTGTGCATCACCAGCGTCTGCCGGTCCGGCCATGTCGAGCGTTTGACTTCGAGGACCGTTTCCTCGAAGAAACGCATGACGCGCTTGAGTAACGGCTTTTCCGTTGATATTTCGTTTTTCAAATCGAACCACCCTTCACAGCCAAGGCCGCCGCCACGCATTTCCATCGAGCCCTCGCGCCTGGCAGGCCAGGAGGGAATCGAACCCCCAACCCCCGGTTTTGGAGACCGGTGCTCTGCCAAATTGAGCTACTGGCCTGTAACACGCCGGCAAACCTCTCGAATACCCCTACTTGATCTCGCGATGCGGGGTCCGTTTCTTATCAAAGCGACAGAATTTCACAAGTTCCAGGCGTCCCGGCGTATTGGTCTTGTTCTTTGTCGTCGTGTAATTGCGACGCTTGCATTCTGTGCAGGCTAACGTTATCAGTTCTCTCGGCATCGGATACCACCCTGCTATTGACGCTACAGCCCCACCGCGCATTTCCGCGCGGCGGGGCATGTATCATCAAAGGTTTCTTGCTATTACTTCAGGATCTTCGCCACCGTTCCGGCGCCGACCGTGCGGCCACCTTCGCGGATCGCGAAGCGCATCTTCTCTTCCAGCGCCACCGGCTGGATGAGCTTCACATTCATATGCACGTTGTCACCCGGCATCACCATTTCCACGCCCTCGTCCAGCGTGATGTCGCCGGTCACATCCGTCGTGCGGATGTAGAACTGCGGACGGTAGCCCTTGAAGAACGGCGTATGACGGCCACCCTCGTCCTTGCTCAGGACGTAGACCTCGCACTCGAAATCCGTGTGCGGCGTGATCGAGCCGGGCTTCGCCAGCACCTGACCGCGCTCCACATCATCCTTCTTCGTGCTGCGCAGCAGTACACCGACGTTGTCGCCGGCCTGGCCCTGGTCCAGCAG
>JAIFLS010000211.1 GCA_020048935.1 bacterium
TACGTGTTCTATTTCGGGACGGGGCTCGCCCTGCTCCTGATTGCCGGACTTGGCGCGTGGCGCTATCGACGGGTAACCGCGCAAAGCGACTTCCCCTGTCCACGCCTCCAATTCGCGATCTGGGCTGTCCTGCTGATTTCCGCCGTCGTGCTGCTGACGACCCACCACGCCTCTATCGCCATCCCCGCACTGCTGATCGCATTCGTTCTCCCCTTCCGCCAGAAGCGGGATGCCACGTAACCGAAATAACCAAGGAATTAGTAATATGGGATTCTTCATCACATTCTGGGTTATAGTCGCCGCAATCACCATCGGGCTATCTCTTCCGCCAGCACTGCGCACCAAGTCGTGGAAGCGCTTCTTACTCGCGGCCTTTCTTGCTTTTGCTGGGATTCTGTTCCCGCTGTTCGTATTCTTGATGAGCATGTTTCTTGTGCCCGAGTGGAAGGGAGGATGCCACCACGGCTGGCTTGACTGTTTTCACATCGGCAAGCTTGCCCTCACACCACTGGTGCTCTGGGCAAATGCTGCCTTCTACACTGTTCAGGTTCTGAAACCAGAACGTACACCTCGTGCATGGGTCGATTCGGGGATCTTCATCGGTGCGGTAACCAGCACCGCATGTTTCATTCTGGGTTTGGTGATCCATGCCTTGCAGGGTGGTATGGCATGGTGGCTTCTCGTGCCCCTTTACGTCTCTGCCTGGTACTCAATCCTCTGTATTCGCGTAATTCGTTTCTCCAGGCGGAACCCCGGCGCCTATCTCATCACGCTTGCTGGCTTTCTCCCCCTTTGGGGTCTCAGTATGTTCTGGAGCAAGAGGCACTACTTGTCACTGCCGGACAATCCTCCGGGCTGCTTCGTGGTCACTGCCGCACTACGCGGTCACGACTGGCTCGTTGGCCCGTTATCGAATCTCGAAAGGTGTGGCATGTCTCGGGTTGCGAATTCGCAACTCGCAACCTTCTGGCGTTTTGAATCGCTGTGGGCACTTCATTGCCCACGCACCCACCGAGTCTTCCGACGTTTCTACAATAGACTCGGGCCGCGCATTGCGTCCCGAGTCACCTCGCCGCTCACGGCTGACTTTGTGTATTGCCTGCTCAAGCCACTGGAGTTATTTGCAACGGCAGTTGTCAATTTAACAAAACCACAAACTCGCATCCAAGGCTAGATGACCATGAAACCATCCCGTTCACAGCAGGCAACGCTGATCACGCTCACGGTGATCCTGGCCTTGTCGCCTTTGACGATCCTGGCTCCCGGGTTCCGCCTGGCCGTGTTCGCCTATCCTGCCGCCCGCCTCTCGGCGTTTTTCCTCGGTGCCGACTGCATACCGGTGGATCAGGGATACATGATTGCCCACGCCACCCTGCCGGTCTGGATCTCACCGGCCTGCAGCGGTATCAGCTTCTTCGTGCTGCTGGCGGCGATGGGACTCGGGCTCGCCCATCGCTACCGCAAACTCACCGCTGCCGCAGTGGTCATCACGGCGCTCATGGCCTACGCGCTGACGGTACTGGTCAATACCTGCCGGATCACGCTCGGATTCCATGCGGCGGTGTGGGCACGCCACACCTTGCCGCCATCCATGTGGGCCGGAATTCATTTGTCTGTCGGGGTGCTTGTATTCCTGAGTGCGCTCGTCGGCGCCTACGTCATTAGCGAATGGGCAGTGGTACGCCATCTGGAGGACGGCGGGCCGACCGATGTTAAATAATCTATTCATATTCTATTCACCATTTTCACTAATTACTTTATTTATAAGGCTTTAGTTGTTAATTTACTATTCATGAATACGCATATACTTGAAGTTGAACGCGAGTTCTATCGGCGGGGAATCTGTTCAGCGCCCGAATTGGCGGTGGCGTTGGGAATCAGTCAACCGACACTGTCGCGAGCGCTGGCGGCCCTTCCGTCCGGGCGAGTGCATCGCATGGGACACGGGCGCCGTACGCGCTATGCGCTGCATCAACGTGTCGAGGGACTGGGACATCACTGGCCTTTGTACCAGATCAACGAGAAAGGCGAGCCCAGCCATGTTGCAGAGCTGCACGCCTTGCAAGGCGGTTCCTGGCATGTGGAGCAGCAACGCCCCTGGAATACGCTGCGGGGATCACTCTTCGCGGATGGCGTGTACCCCGGCTGGCCCTGGTTCCTTGATGACTTGCGGCCACAGGGTTTTCTCGGGCGACTTTTTGCCCATTGCGTTTCCACCGAGTACCACGTACCGGCCGATCCGCGACTGTGGACGCCGGAACATATGCTATCCGCCTTGCTGCGCAAGGGATCTGATCTGCCGGGGGCTTTCGTCATTGGCGAGGACATGCTGGCCCTGGCCCGCCTGCCGCCGGCTTCCGCGGCGATTCCCAGAACCGGACGAACAGAGGCGTATGCGCTGCTAGCCACGTCCGTCCTGGAGGGACAATGGCCGGGATCATCCGCTGCCGGTGAACAGCCGAAGTTCATCGCCCGCACACTGGATGCCGCCGGACGGCCTTGTCCGGTCATGGTCAAATTCAGCGGCGACATGAACGATCCGGCGCAAGCCCGGCGAGCCGACCTGCTGGTGGCCGAATCCCTGGCCGATGAAATCCTGCTGGCAGCGGGGATCCCTGCTGCCCGCACGGAGATCCTCTATGACCAGAACCGCTGTTACCTGGAATCCATGCGGTTTGACCGGACCCCGGCTGGCGGCAGGCGGCATCTGGTTTCACTGCTGGCGCTCGACGCCGCTTATTACGGCGATCTTACCAGCCCGTGGCATCAGGCAGCCCGCCGCCTGGAACAGGATGGATTTCTCGACGCGACATCGGCAGAACGCCTGCGTGTGCTCTGGTGGTTCGGACAGTGCATTGGCAACACCGACATGCACTACGGCAACATCAGCCTGCATCTGGAACCCGACTGGCCCTGCCCGCTTGCCCCGGTGTATGACATGTCGCCCATGGCATTGAACCCGCGCAGCGACGGATCCCTTCCGCAGAGCCTGCCGTCCATTCCTGCGCCTCCACCAGAAGAAAACCACGCGTTCGAGAAAGCGCACGATCTGGCAGCAAGCTATCTTCGCCGCTTGCTATCGGACCCACGCCTGAGCCCGTCATTCAAAGCCGCTATCGGCAATCGTGCATGAAATGACTGAGACGATGAAGCATCCCCGGATGCTGCTGTGGACCGCGATGCTGCCGCAACTGCTGCTGCTGTTGCTCAATTGGCGCGCCTGGGGAATTGTGCACAGGGAGATGAATCCCGAGCAACTGCACCGCGCGATGCAGCTTGGCGCCTGCGAAGCAGCCCTGCTGCTGGGCGCGGCAGCGATCATCGGCATTCTCTATCGCCAGAAACGTGAAGTAGGGCTGACTCTCTGCGGCGGGATTCTTCTGACGGGGATTGGATACCTCTGGTTCTTCACCGCCAGCATGGAACGCCTCATCCCCACCACCATCGCCGACTGGATGCTGCCGGGATCGCAGATTATCTACTACCAGTATGCCTTGATGATGCCCGCCCTGTTCTATGCTGGCCTGCGCCTGGCGTGCTTTCCGGCCCGGCTCGGAAAGACAGCGGATATCGGGGCGTCCCTGGCCGCCGTGATCGCTGTTCCGCTGACCTGGTACATCGGACTGCGCGTCTTCGATTCCCTCTGGCACTTTATCAATCCGGAGACTTGGATGATCCTGACGCTGGCGATTGGATCGACGGTGATCCTGCTGATCGCCTTCCTGCGGGTGCTTACCCATGCCTATTTCGCGCTGGCCGCCGTGAGCTGGGGACGCCCGGTGATGCTCTTTGTCGCCGGTATGATTGCACCCCTTGGCGGGTTGCTGCTGAACAGCAAGATCCCCTTCCCCTACGATTTCCAATCACAGTACGTCTATCTGCTGACCTGCCTGAACGCCCTGTTTCTCCTGCTGCCGTTCACGGACCGGGAAGGACGCAACACGCTTGCCTGGAGCCTGCGCTGCATAACCTACCCGTTCTCGCTGTACTTCTTTATCGTCTTCCTGCCCTTCCTGCCACTCTCTCTGCTGGCGATGATTGCCGGCGGGGCCGGGTTCCTGATCCTGGCGCCGACGCTGCTTTTCGTCATGCACACGCGAGCGCTGGCGGAGGAAGCCCGCGCACTCCGGAAGACTTGGGGTGCCGCACGCTTACTGGCACTCTTCGTGGTTTGCACGGCCCTGCTCCCGGTCGGGCTCGCCGGACGTGCCCTGCTCGATAAGCAGGCGCTGAGACAAGCACTCGATACCGCCTACCGTCCCGTTTTTGCGGACGGCGAGGTCACGATCAACCGTGCCGCGCTCAAACGCACGTTCAAACGCATGCAGGATATCAAGTACGGCATCTACCTGCCCTTCATCACCGACAGCTACGACGCCATCGTGCTCGACGGCATGATCCTGCCCGACCGCAAGCGCGAATACCTCGAAACCCTATTTTTCGGAAAACCGTTTGAACGCCAGAAGAAAGACAGCATGTTCACGGACATTTTCAATCCGGCCTCGATGCGACGGCGCGATCGCAACCAGAACCGCGTCCGGCTCCCGCCGCGCGACGTGCAACTTACCGGCACCGAATGCCATACCGCCGCCGCTGGCGGCACCACAACCACGACGATCGTCCTGACCTTGCAGAACCATAGCAGCGAAGGCGCTGAGTATGTCACCGACATCACCCTGCCGGACGGCGTGTTCATCACCGGTTACTGGCTGCATATCGGCGAGGAGCGCGTGCCCGGCCGGATTTTCGAGAAAAAGGCGGCCATGTGGGTCTATCACATGATCCGCGACCAGACGCGCCGCGATCCCGGTATGCTGACCTATAACGCCGATAGAACCGTGCGCCTGAGCGTCTTCCCCTTCGCGGCCGCCGAGACGCGCACCACCGAAATCGCCTTCAGCTATCCGACCGGCATGTCGCCGCGCCTGCAGATCGGCGAAACCGCGGTTGAATTGCAACCCGGCGTTGCCGAGGCAGGAATCGCGCTCCAGAGCTCTGATGCCGACACCACCGCGATCGTGCTCCCCGCAACCACCGCCGCCGAACTGCCAACGGTCACTCGCGAGCCCTACCTCCACTTTATCGTGGACTGTTCCGAACGGGCGGCGTCCGCCTATGACGGATTCGCGGAACAGATCGACCGCGTGAGTGCGCAGGTCCCCGGGGCAAATCGCTGCCAGATCACACTGGCCAACTACGAATTCGCGCTGATCACATCCGCTCCGGTCCCGCTCGCGGACGCCGCCAGCGTCATCGCCGCGTTCGAGGGCAGACTGCCGTTCCGCGGGGCTTTATGTCCCGAGCGCGCGATCAAGAGCGCCCTGCTCTATGCGCGCGACAACCCGGTCATCGGTGACAACAACCTCCCGATGGTTCCGGTCTTCGTGATCGTCAAAGCCGACGACTCGCCCCTCCTGCGCGAGGAGGACGGCTTCGGCCCCTTCGCGGACATCACCCCCGATGTCGACGCCTGCTACGCCGTCCGCCGCGACGGGCAGTTCGACGCCTATCCGTTCCGCGGGGCACCTACGCGCATCGTGTCCGCCATCCCCCCGCCCCAGCCTGCCATTCTGCTGCGCGCGGGCACCACCTATGCGACCTGCCCGGCAGACCGTGCCAGCGTGGAACGGCTACCGGCCGACGCATCCCCGGAATACTACGACATGGCCAGCGGCGGCTTCCGTCCGTTGGAGCACATGCAGTCGCTACCCGGCGACAGCCTGACGGCACAGGGACTGGCGCTGATGCGGGCATGGGAGCAAAACCAGTTTGAACCGCGACTGGCGGATGCCGCCCGCCCCGAACTGCTCGCCCGAAGCCGCGCCAGCGGCATCCTCCTGCCCACGACCGCCTACATCGTGGTCGAGAACCGCGCCCAATGGGACATGCTGCAACGGGCAGAGGCGAAATCGCTCAAGGCCAACAGCAAGCTCGAATTCGATGAATTCATCGAATCCCCGGCCCCGCCCATGCTGTTCCTGCTCCCCGTCGTCTTCCTGCTCCCGATCATCCGACGTCGGATACTCACGCAGCAGGGGCATCGGCAGACATGACGGCATCCTCGACATGGAGGAGTTTCAGGCTGTGGCGATGCATCTCGCGCCAGGCTTCGAACAGGGTCTGCGGCGGATCCCAGTGTTCGCGGGTGAGTTCGTGGAACCGCTTCAGGTTATAGCAGGGGATCGCGGCATAGGTATGATGCTCGGCGTGGTACTCCATGTGCCAGTAGAGAAATGAGGTGAGCGGGTCGAGACGTACACTGCGGCAGCAGCGCCGGAAATCATCGGTTTCGGGCTCGCGTCCGACATGCATCGTGTCGTGTACCCACTGGGCATACCACTTGCCGCCGTAGAATCCCGGCAGACTGACAATCACGATCAGGAACGGATGGCCGGCGGCAACCGCGAAGACGCCAAAGCCGACATGGAAAAGGAACTGCGAGAGAGACGTCCAGTAGAGATCGCGCTGCATCCCACGAGGGCTGTTGACATAGACGTAGCGCTGCCAGGTACTGCGGCGGGTATTGCGTTCGAACGGTACAAACAGGGCATAGGTCTTGTCGTAAAGCGTAAGCAGCAGTCCCGTCGGATCCACCACCCGAACCGCACTCTGCAAAAGGGTTTCCAACGGTTCCGGGCGAGGATGGACTTCCTCGCCCTCGCTCTTGCGATGCAGGGTGTAGCGGTGATGATACTCATGGCTCATGCGATACAGCACGAAATTCCCGGTCCAGAAGACAAAACCGAAGACCCGCTTGAACAGGGTGTTCAACCATTTGGTCCTGAAGACCGTACCATGACTGAGTTCATGCGTCTGCGGCTGGAAGGCATACAACCCGCCATGCACATACAAGGCCAGGGCCAAACCCCACCACTGCTGCAGCGAGAACATCACGTAGGCAACCGTGCCCGAAGTTCCCAGGATCGCCAATGTGCCGAGACAGTGGAACGCCCCTTTCCAGTCGCTGCGTTGCGTGCAGCGCTTCAGGATATCACGATCAATCGGCGGCCGCTGCCAGTCGACAGCGACCGGTTCATATGGAAACCTGCTCATACCCACCCCGCATAACGTACCTGAAACACAGTTTCTACTATTTGTGCAATATACATTCATCATCCCCTTGCTGGCAATGACAAAGTGACGCGGTGCAGTCGGCGCGGAGTCAGGCCTCGAATCGTTTTGACTTAGAGTACAATGCGGCTTATGATCCGGCAATTCTGTAAGCGAGAGGAGGAATGCTTGATGGACTGTATCTTTTGCAAGTTGGTGGCGGGGAAAATCCCCTCAACCCGGATCTACGAGGACGAGGAGACGCTTGCATTCCT
This sequence comes from bacterium, assembly GCA_020048935.1. Taxonomy (GTDB): domain Bacteria; phylum Verrucomicrobiota; class Kiritimatiellia; order UBA8416; family UBA8416; genus UBA8416. The sequence continues at coordinate 7,326 of JAIFLS010000211.1, forward strand.
TGATATCGCCCCGATCATCAACGGCCATGCGCTTGTGATCCCGAAAACGCATTTCGATCCGTTAACCGCCACGCCGCCAGCCATCCTGGCCGCCTGCATGGCGACGGTGCAGCGCGTGGCGCAGGCCCAGCTCACAGCCCTGGGGGCTGACGGTGTCAATGTCCACCAGGCCAACGGTGCCGCCGCCGGCCAGGTCGTGCCGCATCTGCATTTCCATGTGATCCCGCGTTTCGCCGGTGACGGCCACCACTGGAACTGGCATGGCCATGCCTACGGCAACATGGCGGAAATGCAGGAACTGGGGAGCAAGCTGAAAAGAGCCATCGATACGCCCAACGGTGCCGGAGGGCGACAATAGCGGGGGATGATATTTTTGTTGGGGTAATACGTTTCAGGCCGCTGGGTTGATCGCGTCCAGTTGACACAACTGGACGTACTTCTGGCAGTAGGTCCAGTTTTCCCGAAACTGGACCCTGTACGGCAAGCGAGACAAGATGGACATTTATAAGCTAGCAAGGACACTTGGGCGGCCAAGATGATGCATATTGAAACTTTTTTGGGGAGATCGGTTTACGAGAACGGCGACGCGAACGGGCGACGATTCAAATTTCCACTCGTTTTCCGTTCTCGTCGCCGTTCTCGTTCACCGAAAAGTGAGACAAAATGATCAAGTTACGGGTTAGCATACATGATCGATAAACTCAAAACCATCTGCCGGCAGGATCCGCGCTACGACATGGAGGCGTATGTCTTCCTGCGCGAGGCGCTCGAGTACACCGCCAAGATGCTGGACAAGCCCCGCAAAGGGCCTGCCCACCACGTCAGCGGGCGCGAATTGAGCGAGGGGTTCCGCGATCTGGCGCTGCAATCGTTCGGCCCGCTCGCGCTGCATGTGCTCCACGACTGGGGCCTCTACCGCACCGAGGATATCGGCGAGCTGGTCTTCAACCTGGTCGAGGCTGGCGAACTGGGCAAGACCGACGAGGACAAGCGTGAGGATTTCGCCAGCGGATACGATTTCGATGAGGCGTTTGAGCGGCCATTCCTACCGGAAGGTGCTGACCGTATGAACCACAAAGATCGCAAAGAACACAAAGACGAATAGGATGAGGGAAATCGGTTGACGAGAACGGCGACGAGAACGGGGAACGAGTAGAGAGTATCCCAATCGTTAACCGTTCGCGTCGCCGTTCTCGTAGGCCGAAATAGAGGGAAAACAGAGAGATCATTCGGGGAGGAGTTTATGATGGCAAAGATCACGGCGATATCGATGATGGCCCTGACTGCCGGCACGGTGGTCGGCGGGGGTGAGCCGGACGCCGTCGTGGACGTGCTGCGCCGCGAGAACGAACGGATCGAGCGGTTCACGCTCGACAACGGGCTCGAATGCCTGCTCAAGGCGGATGCGTCCGCGCCGGTGGTTTCCGTGCAGTTCCGTATCGGCTGCGGCTCCATGCACGAGGACCAGTACCTTGGCAGCGGTATTTCCCACGCCATCGAGCACATGCTCTTCAAGGGCACCCCGACCCGGGCACCCGGCACGGTCACCCGCGAGATCAACGAGGCGGGCGGGCGGGTGAACGCCTACACGACCCTCGACCGCACTGTCTACTTTGCCGACTTGCCGTCCGCCCGCTGGAAAACCGGTTTCGACGTGCTCGCGGACGCGGTGATGAACGCCGCGTTCCCTGAGGAGGAGTGGAAACTGGAGCGGGAGGTGATCCTGCGCGAGGTGGCCATGGGCGAGGACAGCCCGGAGCGCGTGCTCGGAAAGGCGCTCTGGCAGACCGCCTTCCGCACGGATACCCGCCGCCACCCCGTCATCGGCTACCCCGATGTGTTCCGCACGGTGACGCGCGAGGATCTGGTCGCCAGCTACAACCGGCATTACACCCCGGACAACACCATCCTGGTGATGGTCGGCGACATCGAAACCACCGAGGTGCGCGCGTACATCACTGAGAAACTGGCCGCCTTCAAGCGCCGCCGGCGCGCCCCGGTCATCCTGCCGGACGAGCCGCCGCAGGTCTCGCCCCGTTTCGAGCGCCTGACCGGCCATTACGAGATCGGCCGCCTCGCCGCCGCCTGGCCGTCGGTCGACATCCGCCATCCCGACGCCCCCGCCCTTGATATCCTGACCGCCGTGGCCGGCCAGGGACGTTCGTCGCGGTTGCATCGCTCGCTCGTCGAGGACCGCCGCCTGCTGCACAGCGTCTCGGTCTGGTCGTATACGCCGGGCCGTCCGGGATTGCTCGGCCTGGGCGCGGAGTTCGATCCCGCCCAGGAGGAAGCAGCCGTCGCCGCCGTCCGGCAGGAACTCGAATACCTCAAGACCGTCCCCTTCACCGAAGCCGAGGTCGCCAAGGCCGTGCGTTCGGCACTGACCCAGCAAATCGGCGAGCTGACCACGATGAACGGCCAGGCCGCCCGTTTCGGCGGTGACCTGGAATTGACCGGCGACCCGCGTTTCAGCGAAGGCTGGCTCGAACAGCTCCGTTCGGTGACTCCGGCCGATCTCACGCGTGTCGCCCGCGAATACCTGGTCCCTGCCAGGCAGTCGCTCGTGCTACTGGTGCCAAAGGCCGATGGTGACGCCGGTGCGCTCAACGGCACCGCGGATGCCCCCGCCAAACCGGTGACGCACACCATGACGCTCGACAGCGGTGCCTCGCTGATCGTGCGGGAAGACAACCGCCTGCCTTTCGTCCATATCGCCGTGGCACTACAGGGCGGCACCCGGGCCGAAACGGCCACCAACAGCGGCATCACGACCCTGATGTCCGAGCTGCTGCTGCGGGGAACGCCCGCGCTTAGCCGGGAGCAGATCGCCCTGACGGTAGAGTCGCTCGGGGCCTCGCTAAGCGCCTACGGCGGGTACAACGCCTTCGGCCTGACGGCACGCTGCCTCAGCGACGATGCCGGCACGCTGGTCAGCCTGCTGGCTGACTGCCTCCTGAACCCGCTGTTCGAGGCGAGCGAGATCGACCGCCAGCGCGTGCTTCAGCTCGCCAGCATCCGGCAGCAGACCGAGGAGCCGATGTTCCTTGCCAACCAGCAACTGCGGGAGCTGCTTTTCACCGGCCACCCCTATCGCTTCGACCCCCAGGGCACCGCGGAAACCGTCAGTGCCCTGACGCGCGACGACCTGGTCGCGCATCACCGCCGCCTGACCGTGGCGGGCAATCTGGCGATTTCCATCGTCGGTGCCATCAGTACCAACGAGGCCCGCCGCCTGGCCGAAAGCGCCTTTGCCGGCATCGTCGCCGGTGCGGCCCCCGTGCTGGCCCCGGACGCGCCAGCGCCGACCCTGCCGGCACGACTTGAACAGGAAGTCCCGCGCGAGCAGGCCATCGTCATGGCCGGGTTCCCCGGCGTGACCGTCTTTGATGCGCGCCAGGACGCGCTGGATGTCCTGCAGACCGCCATGAGCGGACTCTCGTCCGATCTCGCGCTCGAAATCCGCGACAAGCGCGGGCTGGCCTATTTCACCGGCGCGATGCAGCAGGCCGGGATCGATCCCGGCATGTTCGCCCTCTACGCGGGCACCCGCCGCGAGGCCGCCGCCGAGGTCGAGGCCCTGTTCCTGGCGGAAATAAACCGTTTGACCGAGACGGGGCTGCGCGAGGACGAACTGGCGCGCGCCAAGGCACAGCTCACGGCCGATCACGCCATGCGCCTGCAGAACACCCTGTCCATCGCCCGCGACTGCGCATTGAATGTCCGCTACGGGCTCGGTGCGGATTACCTCTTCACCCGTCCCGAGCGGATTGCCGCTGTGACGGCCGAGGATGTCCGCGACGCCGCCCGCCTCGTTTTCGCCCCCGGTAAAATGGCTGTTTCGGTCATCCTTCCCTCCGGCGCAAAGCCCTGACCAGGGGACTCACAGCCCCGCAACGGCTCGCGAGGACGCTCGCCCCCCATCGACTACAATACCGGCAACTGACGAGCGTCCTCGCGCGCCGCGCCCGACTAACCACACCCATTCCCCCACACTTCATTTCTTGTAAGGTTTTCTGATTTCATGAGAACTTTGAGAAATCTTTTTAGGGTTTCTGATTTTTTGTTGTTGACGAGTTGTCTGTAGTGTGATGAAAGGTGCGTGCATTCTGATTGTGCAGGCGCGCTGGCGTCCTGCCCCAAACAACCCCGCGCAGACCGGAGAGAGAGGAGCAAACATGACACCGAGTGACAGACGGTACACGGAGACACACGAGTGGGTGAAGATCGAGAAGGGCCTGGCCGTGGTCGGGATTTCCGATTACGCACAGGAAGCGCTTGGCGATATCACGTTTGTTGAACTGCCCGAGACCGACCATAACGTCGAGCAGGAGGAGGAATGCGGCGTGATCGAATCGGTCAAGGCCGCCAGCGACATCTACGCGCCGATCGGCGGCACGATCGTCGAGATCAACGACGCCCTCGACGGTACCCCCGAGATCATCAACGAGGATCCCTACGGCGAAGGCTGGATTTTCAAACTGGCCAACTACGATGAGGAACAGTTCGAGGAACTGCTCGATGCAGCCGATTACGAGGCCCTGCACGAGGATGAAGAGGACGACGAGTAGTCCCTGTTACCAAGGAATCGCGAACGTGAGTTATACAGCCAATACCCCCGCCCAGCAGCGCGAGATGCTGGATGCCTGCGGCGTCGCGTCAACCGATGTCTTCTTCGAGGTCATCCCGCCCGCGCTGCGGGCGCGCGCTCTCGACCTTCCCCCCGCCCGTTCGGAGCTCGAGGTGCGGAACTACTTCCAGCGGGCGGCCGCCCGTAACGCGGGACCGCTGACGCTGTTCCTCGGCGGCGGCGTGTATGACCACTTCATTCCCGCCGCCGTGGACGCGCTGGCCGGACGCAGCGAGTTCTACACGGCCTATACGCCCTACCAGCCGGAAGTCTCGCAGGGGACGCTGCAGGCGATATACGAGTACCAGAGCAGCATCTGCCGCCTGACGGGAATGGACGTCTCCAACGCCTCGCTCTACGACGGGGGCACGGCCCTCTGCGAAGCCTGCCAGATGGCCATCCACGCCACCAAACGCAGCCGGATCGTGCTGGACGGCGGGATCAACCCGGTCTACCGCACCATGATCCGCACCTACACGGCCAACCTGTCGATCGGCCTGGACGAGGTGCCGGTCTCCCACGGCCAGAGCAACCGCACGGCGCTGGCGGCGGCGATCACGGAAGAGACGGCGGCGGTCATCCTGCAGAACCCCAACTTCTTCGGGGTCATCGACGACCACAGCGATATCGCCGCAGCCTGTCACGCACGAGGGGCGCTGGTGATCCAGTCGGTCTACCCGGTCGCCATGAGCGTGCTCAAGACGCCGGGCGAGTGCGGAGTGGACATCGTGACCGGCGAGGGGCAGTCTCTGGGCATCCCGCTGAGTTTCGGCGGGCCCTATCTCGGGTTCATGGCCACCACCAGCGCACTGGTGCGCAAGATGCCGGGACGCCTGGTCGGACGTACACTCGACCGCGAGGGACGCGACGCCTTCGTACTCACCCTGCAGGCCCGCGAGCAGCATATCCGCCGCGACAAGGCCACCTCGAATATCTGCACGAACCAGGCGCTCTGCGCCCTTCGCGCCCATATCCACATGTCCCTGCTGTCCCGCCGGTCTGCGGGAGGTCGCGGAATTGTGCCTCTCCAAAACGCGTTACGCGATCAAGCGCCTCAAGGCGATCCCCGGCGTCGAGGTGATGGAAAGCAGCCCCGTATTCAACGAGTTCACGGTGCGGCTGCCGATGGATGCCAACGAACTGGTGAACCGGCTAATCGAGCGCGGCATTGCCGCCGGCTTGCCGCTGGGCCGCTTCTACCCCGGAATGGATAATTACCTGCTGGTGGCGGTCACGGAGAAGCGCACGAGCTACGAGATCGGCATGCTGGCCGAAACGATTGAATCCGTCCTGCGTC
>JAIFLS010000157.1 GCA_020048935.1 bacterium
ATACAGCATCGGCCTTCGCGGGGGCCACGGCGCTTACGGTTTGCGCACCGGTATTCGGGTGGCCGGCATTGCTAAGTGCCACCGGCGTTGGCATTTCAAGCTGTGTATCAACATCACATTATGTTTCGGATATCGTCGCCGGGGCCGGAATCGGCATCCTGTTCGGCCTGGCCTTCGGCCTTGGTTACCGGCAGCGTTATGGCCCCGGGAATGCGCCAGAGCGATAGCTGCACCCAACTGCCGCGTCCGGCATTCAACCCGTCAACGGTCATCAATCGCTCGGCTCCGAGGTCTGCAAGAAACGCGGTCTCTGACTCAAAATCACGTGCGCTGTCCAACCTGTCCGCATCGTTGCCCCATCCTAACAAGCTCCCCAGCTTCGCTTCCTTGTCAAGCGTCAACAGCACCGCTCCCGTCCCGCGCACACGGGCACTCGTCCATGCGGCAAGCGCATCGGGAGTCGTCAACATGGTCCAATGGCGGGCGCCATAGAAGACCAATCAGTCCTGCGTCATGGGAATGGATTTCCGGTTGCATCTTGATCACCGGATGCACGGCCCGCAGACCATTGCCCATCAGCAAGCTCCCCCATGCGACCATGACCAGGGTCATGATTACAGCCCGCAATCGTGCGGCTTTCGCAATGATCGCGAGGAACACCAACCCGGAGATCTGCAGACCCATTCCCAGTACCGCGGGACGCAACCCCTCCAATACCGGTAACGGCCAGCGCCACGCCAAACCGAATAACAACAGCGCGAGAACGCCATGCAAGGCGACTACCGTGCGGAACAGGATGCGCGGCCATCGCTTCCAGGAAACGGAAGTGCTGGCAAGTGTGCGCCCGGTCAACAGCATGAATGCAGGGAAGCCGGGCAGGATGTAATGGGAAAGCTGGGTGGCATAGAAACTGAATATCAAGATGGGCGCGAGACACCATGCCGCCAGGAATCGATCACTGCGCGTCCACTCGCGCCGCATATCGCGCCAAATGACGCCAGTGAAGGCGATCCATGGAAAGAGGCTGAACAAGGCGCTGAGCGGATAATACAGGACAGGGAGATACATCCGGTTATTGAATACCTGGACCCCCCGCTGGACGACATGCTTCTGGATTCCCACGCCCCAGAATGCCCCATGGGTAATCACGAGTGCCGGTATCCCCCAAACCGCGATAATGCCAAGAAAGACAAAACATCCCGAGGCCATGCGCAAATGGCGCCAGGGAATCGGCTCCCTCAGGAAAACACGATATAAAACCAGTGTCAACATGGGGACGAGAATCGCCACCGGGCCCTTGGCAAGGAATCCGAGCCCCAGCGATACAAAAAGCGCCAGGAACCACCGGCGATTGCCGGCCAGTAGTTCCAGGATGGAGAACTGGGCGAGTGCGACAAAAAAGACCATCGGCATGTCGGCCACGGCACTTCGTCCATGGATGAGGACCTGGAAACAGGTTAGCCAGGCGATCCCGGCCAATAAGCCGGCCTTCTCGCCATACCAGCGGCGTCCCATTCCATAGATGAGGAATGCGGTTAGAATGGAAAAAACAATCGCGTGCGCCCGTGCGCCGAATTCCCCGATTCCAAAGCACCCATATCCCACCCGCATCAACCAATAGGTCAGGATGGGTTTATCAAAACGGTACTCCTGGTTGAAGAACGGGATGATCATACTCCCGCTTTCGATCATTTCTATCGTTGCCCGTGAAAAACGAGGTTCATCGCGATCCATGAGCGGGATGCGGCCACTGCCCCAGCACAAGGTCATGATGCCGACACCTGCCAGTATGATGACTCCGGATCTTTCACCGAATACGGCCACGAGACGGCGACGCAATCGGCTTAAGAAGGTCATTGCGTTGAGTCGTGCTGCCGGAGACGGGCATTCCGCTGCCGTACCAGGAGGTTGTGGTGTGGAGGAGGGCGCACCTGCACGGCCACTCGCCGGCTTCGATTCGTCCTTATCCCAGATGGTTCTTTCACTCATAACGTTTGGAATATACCGCGAGCATCGATTATGTCCACATCAGAATAAGATAGAATAGGGTTGACAAGGCTACCGACAATACGAAATCATGCCAGGAATCGGGATTTTTGAGTTTGGTTAACGCAGGTGATCCTACTCCTTGTGCAGCGCCCCGTCAACCATCGACCGCGTCTTGGCGGGCGAGCGGGCACATGATTTCCGGACGCCTGCTCAAGCCGGTCCCGGATCTGCTGGCCGTCCGCTGGATGAAGCGCAGAACGCGGCTGTTTCAATTGGATGTGATAAAATGAGCGTACTGAATGAGTTTATGGAGGTACTGGGCAAACCGATGGCATTTGTCGGGATTGCCGGTCAACTGCTATTCACGTCACGGTTTTTAGTGCAATGGATTGCCTCGGAGCGGAAGCGCGATTCGGTCGTGCCTGTGGCGTTCTGGTATCTTTCGATCCTGGGTGGTGCCCTGACCGCCGTCTATGCCGCCTGGCGACGAGACCCGATCTTTCTTGTGGCGCAACTTTCCGGCCTGCTGGTTTACGCGCGCAACCTGATGCTTATCCGCAATCACACGTCGCGGATATAGAATTCAAAACCTCAGGCGATGTATTCGAAGTCGCTGCCGCGGCGGGCCTCGTCGATCACCCGCATGACTTCCACGGCCTGGTCCAGCGTGACCGGGAACGGTGCCCCGTCGCAGAGGGTCGCATGCAGAGCGTCCCAGATCGCGCCCGGATCGGCGTCCGGAATCTGCCGCTCCTCCTCGATCCAGTGCAGGGTTTCGGGCTGCCCGAAATTCGAACCGATCGTGCGCGCCGCCAGCGACTGTTCGCCGTCGGGCTGGGTGAACTCGGAGCCGGGCACACCGGCATACGCCGTACGCGGTGTCAGCGGCACAGCCGGGTCCAGGTATTTCATTTTGAGACGGTTTCCCCAGCCTTCCAGCGCGCCGCGCGTGCCCCAGGCCAGATAGGTCGGGGATGGCAGGGCCGAACCCCCGCCGACCTCGATATCGACAACCGTGCCGGACTGCCCTGTCAGCACGATCTTGGCGTGATCCTCGGCATCGCCGACCGCCGCGATCCGGGCCAGCCGGCTGTACTGCCCGGCCAGGGGCCGCTCCGGCACGCCGAGGAACTGGAGCGCGTGATCGATGATGTGCGAGCCCCAGTTGCCGAGCTGGCCGCCCCCGCAACTACGCAGCGTCTGCCAGTCGTTGCGCCGCCCGAAGCTGACGCGGGCGAGCTTGATCTCGGCAATCTCGCCCAGCAGCCCGGATTCCAGCACGCGCTTCACCTCCTGGAAGCCGGCCTCGAACCGCCGGTTATGCCGCACGAAGAGCCGTCCCGGCCCCTGCCGCGAGGCCTCCCGCAGCTGGCAGGCCTCGGCATAAGTCCCGCACATCGGCTTTTCCAGGAAGACCGTCTTGCCGGCCGCCAGCGCGGCCAGCGCATGGCTGGAATGATCGTTGCTGGGCGTGGCGATACTGATCAGGTCGATCGCCTCATCCGCCAGCAGCGCATGCAGATCGTCACAGGTCCGCGCTCCGGGGTAGCGACCGGCAAAGCGGTCCCGCCAAGGGGCATAAGTGTCGCAGCCCGCCACGATCTCAAAGTGTTCGCGGCGCGAGTCGAGTTCGCGGCACTGCATTCCCCAGCCGGCCCGCCCGAGTCCGACGAGCCCCACCCGTATCACCCGTTGGTTTTTCATGGCGGGGTACTCTGCCCCGTCGCGTGCAGCCTGTCAAACCGGAAATCGTCTATTCTATTCTCTTTGCATCCGCCCCCCGCTTTGTGTTAATACGTGGGCATGAGAAATATCCAGTTGTTTACCATCTGTCCCGCGATTCCGGAAAAGCTGCGTTTCCTGGAGACGCTCTCGCGTAATCTCTGGTGGTGCTGGGACGAAGCCGCCAACGACCTTTTCCGCCGCATCGATGCGCACGAATGGAAGAACGTGGCCTACAACCCGATCAAGCTGCTGAGCAATGTACCCCAGAACCGACTGGAGGTGCTGGCGGCGGATGAGGCGTTCATCGCCCATCTCGAGAACGTGAAGCAACGGTTTGAAGCGGCCTGCGTCAGCAAGCGGATCAAGCCGTCGAGCCAGTCGATCGCCTATTTCTCGCTGGAATTCGGTATTCACGAAACCGTCCGGATCTATTCGGGCGGCCTCGGCGCCCTTGCCGGTGACCATCTCAAGTCGGCCTCCGACATGGCGGTACCGCTGGCGGCGGTCGGCCTGATGTACCGCCAGGGGTATTTCCGCCAGTTCCTCAACGAGGACGGCTTCCAGCAGGAGTCCTATCCGGAGAACGAAGTCCACCACATGCCGATGGAGAAAGTGCTGAACGAGCGCGGCGAGGACCTTACCGTCTCGGTCAACATGCCCGAAGGCCCCCTGTATGCCAAGGTCTGGCGGGTGAATGTCGGCCGCATCGCCCTTTTCCTGCTCGATGCCAACACCCCGGAGAACCCGCACGAGTTCCGCGGCGTTACCGCCCAGTTGTACGGCGGCGACCAGCGCAACCGCCTGCGGCAGGAACTGCTGCTCGGGATGGGCGGGTTCCGCGCCTTGAGGGCCATGGGGATTGAACCGGCGGTCTGCCACATCAACGAGGGCCATGCCGCTTTCCTGTGCCTGGCCCGCATCGAGTTCCTGACCCGGGAGAGGGGGCTGACGTTCGAGCAGGCGCTGGAGGTGGTGCCGCGTTGCAGCGTGTTCACCACCCATACGCCCGTGCCGGCAGGCAACGAGTACTTCCCGATCGACCTTCTGCGCCCGCACCTGGAGGCCGCGCTGCGCGATTCCGGCCTGAATGTGGACGACGTCCTGGCCTTGACGAGACCCCCGGACACTCCCGTCCAGCACGAGGCCTCGATGACGGTGCTCGGCCTGCGGATGGCGCGCTACGCCAACGGGGTCAGCAAGCTGCATGGCGAGGTGGCCCGCCGCATGTGGGCACACCTTTGGCATGAGCGGGCTGTGGACGAGATCCCGATCAGCCACATCACCAATGGCGTCCATGTCCCGACGTGGCTCTCCGCCCAGAACATCGAGCTGTTCGACCGGTACATCGGCCCCGGCTGGCGCCACGACCCCGGATCGAAAGCCACCCTGGACGCGATCACGCAGATTCCGGACGAGGAACTCTGGCGGGCGCACGAGGTCGGCCGCTCGCGGCTGATCCGCGCCGCGCGTGCGCATACCGAGAAGCAGTACTTGGCGCGCAACGCGACCCGCACGGAGATCGCCGCCGCCAAATCGATCCTGGAGCAGGACACGCTCACGATCGGGTTCGCGCGGCGGTTCGCCACCTACAAGCGCGGAACCCTGCTGCTGCACAACCTCGAACGATTCGAGGCGATGCTGGTCAACAAGGACCGTCCGGTGCAGTTCCTTTTCGCCGGCAAGGCGCATCCGGCCGATATGCACGGCAAGGACCTGATCCGCCAGATCGTGCACTTCGCCCGCAACCCGAAGGTGCGGAGGCACATCGTGTTCCTCGAGAACTACAACATGGGACTCGCCCGTCGCCTTGTGCAGGGCGTGGATGTCTGGCTGAACACCCCCCGCCGCCCCATGGAGGCCAGCGGCACGTCCGGCATGAAGGCGGCGGTCAACGGCGCGCTCAATGCCAGCACGCTGGATGGCTGGTGGTGCGAGGGCTATGCCCCCGACTGCGGCTGGGCCATCGGCAATGGCGAGGTCTTCGACGACCCGAATTACCAGGACGCGGTCGAGGCCCAGGCACTCTACAACCTGCTCGAGAACGATATCATCCCGACCTTCTATAACCGTCCTGATGGCGATCTGCCCAGCCAGTGGGTCGCGATGATGCGGAACTCGATCCGCATGGCGCTGGGACGGTTCAGCAGCCACCGCATGGTCGGCGAGTACCGGTCCCGTTATTACGACGAAGCCACGGCGGCCTACCGGGACCTGCTCAAGGATAATGCCAGGAAGGCCGACCTGCTGGTCAAGCAGCACAGGCGCCTCAAGGATTCATGGCATGCCGTCCGCGTGCGCCAGCCGCAATACGACAGTGACCTGGGGAAACTGCATGTCGGCGACACGTTCTCCCTTTCCACCGAGGTGTTCCTCGGGGACCTGAAACCGGCGGAAGTCGATGTCGAGGTATTCTATGGCCCCGTGAATCCGGAAAACCGGATTGTCGACGGCAAGGTCGAGGTTGCCACCGACGGCTGCCACATTGGCGATGGTCTCTACCGCTACCGTCACAAGCTGGTCTGCGAGCGGACCGGCCGCTACGCCTTCACCACCCGAGTAACCCCGAAGGGGAACGAATGGGACCATATCATGCCCGGATTCACCACCTGGGCCGACAGCTAAAAGCGAAAGGAACAAGACACCATGCCTCCACGGACCCGACAACGCCGAAACCCGCGCATCCTGATCGTCACGCCGGAAATCACCTATCTGCCGACCGGCATGGGGAACATGGCCAACAAAATGAGCGCCAAGGCCGGCGGCCTGGCGGACGTGTCCTCCTCGCTTGTGGCGGCGCTCTTCGATCTCGGCGCGGATGTGCATGTCGCCCTGCCGCATTACCGGCGCATGTTCCATGTCGACGCCGGCAAACTCATCAGCGATGAGCTGCGTGTCTACATGAACAAGCTGCCTCAGGCGCGCATCCACCGGGCCGAGGACCGCTGCTTCTACTACCGCAGCGCCGTCTACGGCAACGACGAGTACAGCAACAAGAAGGTGGCGCTGGCCTTCCAGCGCGAGGTGATCAACAACATCATCCCGTCCGTGGATCCCGACCTGATCCACTGCAACGACTGGATGACCGGCCTGGTACCCGCCGCCGCCCGTCGGCTCGGAATACCGAGCCTCTTCACCGTGCACAACATCCACACCTACAAGTCGACACTGGAGCAGATCGAGGACGCGGGGATCGATGCCGCCGGTTTCTGGAAGTATCTCTTCTTCGGTCGCCAGCCATTGAACTATGAGGAGTCCCGCAACAACAACCCAGTGGATATGCTGGCCAGCGGTATTTTCGGTGCCCACTACATCAACACGGTCAGCCCGACGTTCCTCGATGAGGTTTGCGATGGCCAGCATGATTTCGTGCCCGGCAACATCCGCCACGAGATGCTACAGAAGCAGCGCAATGACTGTGCCAGCGGCATACTGAACGCCCCGGACCCCTCCAACAACCCCGCCTGCGACACGATGCTGGAGGTCACTTATACGCCGGAGACGCATGTCGAGGGCAAGCGACGCAACAAGGCGCAGTTCCAGGAACGGGTCGGGCTCAAGCCGGATCCGAATGCGCCGATCTTCTTCTGGCCCTCGCGGCTGGATCCCATCCAGAAGGGCTGCCAGCTCTTCGCGGATATCCTCTACCGCATGGTATCGACCTACTGGAAGGACAACCTGCAGATCGCCATTGTCGCCAACGGGGCCTACCAGCAGGTGTTCCACGATATCGTCGAGCACCACGACTTCTACGACCGGGTGGCGGTCTGCGACTTTGCCGAACCGCTGTCCCGGCTTGGCTACGCGGCGTCCGACTTCATGCTGATCCCCTCGCGCTTCGAGCCCTGCGGCCTGCCGCAGATGATCAGCAGCATCTACGGATCGTTGCCGGTCGCCCGCGACACCGGAGGGCTGCACGACACCGTCACGCATCTGGATATCGGCAAGAACAGCGGCAACGGGTTTGTCTTCGAGACCTACGACAGCAACGGCCTGTTCTGGGCTGTCGAGCAGGCCATGAGCTTCTACCGCCTTCCCGACGCAGTCCGGCATCCGCAGATCGAGCGCATCATGCGCGAGAGCATCGGGCGCTTCAACCACGAGGAGACCGCGCGCCAATACTTCGGGATCTACGAGAAAATGCTCAACCGCCCCATCGTCAAGACCTTCTAGCTGGCGCAGCCTCCTGCGGCAGGCCCAATGCCTTGAACGGTCCACAGTGATCGTAGGGATACCGGTACACGCGTTGCGCGGGGTCGGTCAGGATATGCTCCCAGACGATTTCCTTGCCGGGGGTGACCTCGAAAAGCCGCCTGCACATGGATTCGAGAATCAGGGTGTTGCCGTTCGGTAGCCGCTGGCAGTTGGCCGTGAAACGGGCGTGCAGCTTATGGCTGTCGTCATAGACCCAGACCAGGCTGTTGTCGCTTGGATTGATCTCCAGTACATACGAGCAGCCGCAGTGCGCGAGATCCTTGCAGGGCGAGGCTCCGTTGTCAAAGACGAGGATGTTGCCTGCTCCGGGCAGCCCCTTCTCGATCATGTGCGGCTCATGCTGCCCCGACATCCCGCCGTTGTAGTCGCCGGTGTAGCACCACACGATGTCGCCGCTGTCCTTGTCGATGATGCTGATGGTGTCGAGCTGCCGCAGGCTCTGCAGGATATTGCCGGGCTTGAAGCGCACGTCGCCCGCGTCGTGCCACCGGTTCGCCGGCAGGGCCTGGATCGTGTTCGTGTGGGTCCAGTCGGTGATCGTGTTGTTGTCCGCCCCGCCCGCCCAGTTCCGGTTGGCCGGGATCGGGTTGCACCAGTTGACATCCATGTGCTCGTGCTGCACCCAGCGCCAGACCACGCGCTTCGCGCGATCCACTTCGATCAATTCGTCGCCGAAGACCTTGACCGCCCGCCGCGCCGGATCGGTAATCCTCTCGAGGTATTCATCCGGCAACGGGATGTTGCAGATCAGGAACACGTTGCCGTCGGCCGTCGGCCAGAAGTCGTGATGGGCGAAGCGCTCCGGGGTGTATGACCAGGTCTCCAGTCCGCTCCAGTCGAACTCCACCACGCGGCTTTCATAGGCCGCCGTGCCGAATAGCAGCATCAGCCGTCCGCTTTCCAGCATCCTCGCCCGGTGGATGAACCCCTTGTAGAGGTTCGTGTCAATATCCCACCGGTGCACGACTTCGCCGCTCATGTTGACGAGCTTGACCACGCCCGTCCCCGAGATGAGGTTGTAGCCCTCGCTGCATTGCGCCGGCTTGTAGATGGTCGTTCCGACCGGAAACACGCTTTTCATCGTCTCATTCCCTTTCCAGTTCCGAATCCAGCCGGATTCGTTCCGCCTGCTGGAATGCAAGCGCCGCCACATGGCCCGCATACTCGACCCGGCACTGCCCGCCACGCAGGCTGGTCACGTTCACGGACACGAGTTTGCCGCCACGCCATTCGAGGTCGACTTCAAATCCGCCCCGGCAGCGGACGCCTGCCAGCCGCCCTGCCGGCCACGCTTCCGGCAGGCATGGCAGCAGGCGGATCACCCAGCCGTCATCCGTTTCCCCGGGCAGGTCATCCTGCACCAGCATGGCGATCACCAGGGCAGGTAGCCCGCCAGAAATGTCCATGTTGAGCACGGCGGGAACGTCGTCGCGGTTGTGCTGGGAGACCATGACCGGTGACCAGTAGTTGTTGACCAGGTACTCGACCGACTCGTAGGCGAGCGCCGTGTCGCCAAGATGCGCCGCCGCCATGCCCAGTTGCGTGTATCCGAACGCCATGAACCCGCCGTTCTCGGGACGCCGGTACGCCATGCGCTGGTCGATCGCCACCCGGCAGGCCTCCTTGAGATCGTCGCGGGCGGCGATCTCCGGATCCATACCGTAATAGAGCGGGTACAGATGCGAGGCGTGGCGGTGGTGCTCGTTGTTCTCGATCCCTGGCCAGGTCCATTCCTTCAGCGCCCCGTTGCCGCCGATCCGGTACGCGGGCATTTTGCCAAGCATCTGCCGCCACCTGGCCACCTGCGCCTCGTCTGCCTGGAGCTTGCCCTTCAGGTGCAGCAGCGTCCTCAGGAGTTGCTTGATCGCGGCAATGGTCATTGTCGCGTTGGGCGCCATCCAGACGCCATCCACCGTTTCGTTCTCGGGCGAGGAGTCGGGCGCCAGCACGTATTCGCCATCCTGTTCGAGCGTCAGGAAGTCCTCGTAGAAGGCCGCCGCATCCAGCAGGAAGGGCTTGAGCCGCGTCTCGAGGAATGCGTCATCACCGGTATACAGGTAGTAGTCGTAATACAACTGGGCAAACCAGGCCGCGCCGGCAAACCAGTAGATTCCGGGGAAATCGTGGTGCCGCTGCTTGTAGGCCAGGAAATGCGTGCGGCCATGCGTGCTCGAACGCCACGGGATCAGCGGTCCCCTGAACCCCAGCAGTTCCCTGGCATTGTCGCGGAAGTCATCCATCAGCGA
>JAIFLS010000001.1 GCA_020048935.1 bacterium
CGAACCCCGCCCCCTCGATCTCGGCGCGGGTGAGGTGACCCGGCGCGTAGGTGATATTGAAGCGTCCCTCGGACGAGCCGTGGATCAGGTGCGCCGCCGCCCCGAGGTTGTCGCGCAGGTCGTCATGCTGCCGCACGGCCTCCAGCGTCTTATCCGTCCCGAAATAACCGTACTTGCGGATCAGGGCGTCGATCTGCTTGTCCTCGCCGAATTCCTTGACCCCCGGCGCCAGGATCAGCAGCTCTCCGCCATCGGCCATCGCCATGCGTGTGCGGTAGATCGCCTTGTTGCCGAGCCAGGTGCTCTTGAATTCGGATGGATCGAGATAGACCACGCATTTCTTCAGCGGCTGCGCCAGCATCTCGAAATTGACCTCCAGCGAGAGTTCCGCCGCGCGGTTGAAGACTTCGACGTCGTCGCCGACATACATCCCGCGCACCGCCATCCCGCCGCGTCCGGTCCGCCCGACCACCGTCTGGACATAGACAATCTGGGGGAGCTTATGGCCAAAATGATCCGAGCCGTAGTTGAAGAGCTTGCGCACGGGCGTGTCGGCCCGTCCCATGATCCGCTCCATGCCGTAGACCGCTCCGACGAAATGGCTGCTCCATGCCGTAGACCGCTCCGACGAAATGGCTGCGGTTGATCGCCGTCGACCCACCCGTGCCCACGAAGATATTCTTGTTGTGGTTGGCCATGCCCACGACTTCATGCGGCACGACCTGCCCGAGCGAGAGGATGAGGTCGAAGCCGCCTTCCACCAGCAGCCGGTTGACCTGCACCGGCCACTCGAAATCGAGCTTGCCCTCGGTGATCGCGTTGACATAGGAGGACGGCACGGTCCCGAGCGTCACCACGTCATGGCGCCAGTCATGCGGCTTGAAAAGCGAGAGCGGTATGTCGCCGAACATCTCATGGATCTGCACCGGCGTCATCGGCGAATGGGTACCCAGTGCCGGCAGGACCGCCGCCAACCGGTCGCCATAGTACTCGTACACGAGCTGCGTCAGCAGCCCGGCCTGAGAATGGAAACGGGTGAAGTCAGGCGGGATCGCCAGCACCCGCTGTCGGGGACCCAGCGCATCCAGTGCCGCGAACAATCCCTGCTTCAGGATATCCGCACTCAAGACTTCCTTGGCGAAACCGCGTTCGTAATATATCATGTCGTCACACCTGCTCTCTATGCCGGTTTAAAAGAATGGCCCTACGTTATGAAATGTTGCGCAACATTACAAGGTTTATTACGCATCCCCGGCATTTTTGGCGCGGCCCTGCCCCTCTTGTGGGTGGTGTTCGACGCGCCGCGGCTTTACGGCAGCCAGGATGGCGGCATCCGTTTTTCGCTGACCGTCGTCTTCACGTTGCTGATTCTTTTCCGCCGCCAGCGGCCAATGGACGACGAGCACCCCGGCCGCATCGGCCGCACCGGGCCGCACGGCGCGTGGCTGGCAACGGCGGCCTTGCTCGGTGCCGCTGCCGTGGTGACGGGGCTGATCGTGCCGATCCGCCAGGTCGAATGGATCGGCCTGCTGCTGGTGGCCTATGCCTGCCTGGCTTTCACGCTGCCGCGCCCGCTGGCCCGCAACCTGCCTGCCGCCCTGTTTGTATTCTACTGGGCCAACCCGCTTCCGTCGGCGCTGTTCGGCGCGTTGCAGACCGGCATGCAACAGGCGTCGGTGCTGGGATCTGAATGGCTGCTGCACCTGGTCAACACCCGAGTCTGGGCCGACGGCATGATCCTGCACACCGGCACCCGCATCTTCGAGGTCCCCGCCTGGTGCAGCGGCATGCGCACCGCGACAACCGTATTCATCCTGTCGCTGGCCGTCGGGATCCTGCGCCGGCTTAAACCGGCCGAAATACTGGTCTTCATCGGCTGGTCGCTCGTCCACGCCCTGGCGCTGAACATCCTGCGCATCAGCGCCATGGTCTATTTCGCGCCGCTGCTGGCCGACACCGCCGGACTGGGTTTCCTGCACGACACCGCCGGGCTGATCGTCATCGCCGGGGTCCTGCTGGTGTATATCGAACTGCTGGTGCTCGAGCATGCCCGGCGCCGCCGGCACCGCCTGCGCGGGATGCTACAGGCCGCGCGCGAGGGCGGCTTGAGCGAATACCCGCCCTTCTGGCACCGGTTCCTGCGGCGGCGCAGCGCCATCTTCGCCTCCCTGGCCCTGCTGGCGCTCGGCGGTCTGGTCGCCTGGCGCAGCCGTCCCTACCACCGCACGATGATGCTCCGCGACGTCGTGCTCACCCTGCGCGACCGCGGCGATATGGCCAACGCCCAGCGGCTTGCCGCCATCGTGTCGGACCGCCTGCCGGCAGAGGACCTGGAGTGGCGCTTCACCACCATCCGCCTGGACCTCATCAGCGGTGACCCCCAGCGGGCGCTGGACGAACTCGACGCGATGGAGGATCTGCCGGCGGGCTTGCAGCTCCAGCGCCGCATCCTGCAGGCCTACGCACTGCTGTCGCTTGGCCGCCTGGAAGAGGCGGTCGCCATTGTCGCTGAACTGCCCGAAGCCGAGCAGCGGCGCGACCCGCGGGTCGCCATGATCCTGGCGGAAATGGCCCTGCGCCGCGGGGACTCCACCGCCGTCGCCGAACACGTGATCGCCGCCGGCCAGTGGGCACCGAACGCGGGCCGTATCCGCAAGCTTTACCCCTTCCTGCGCATCCATCGCCAGTGGGATGCCATGGCCGCCACCGACGTCCGGATTCCCTACGACGATCCGGTGCAGGCCTTCTCGATCCTGGAGGCATTCATGCACCTCAACAACGTGCCGCGTGTCGCCGGGATAAGCCTCGAGGTGCTCGGGCGTCTCCCCGATGACCCGCGCCTGCTCGAACCGCTCTATTTCATGACCTTGCAGAGCGGCGCGGAGTGGGAGACCCGCTTCCGTGATCACCTGCTGCGCACCCTGCCCGGCATCGGGGAGCCGGAAACGCTTTACGAGATGCTCTACAAGTGCTTCGACCTCGCCCGTCCTGATCTTGCCTGGCGGATCTACCGCCGTATCGCCGAGATCGATCCCGACCACCCCTTGCTGCACATGGCCGCCGTGGAATACGGAGCCCGCTGGTTTGTCTTCCGCCGCCATTACCTGGGCCTGCCCGCCGGGAATGCGCGCGAGACCATTGACCTGAAGCCTTTCTACATCCTCGGGTCCATGCTGCCCGAATGGCGGGAGCTGACGCAATCCGTGCCGCTGGGTGCCCTGTTCGCCGTCGCGGATACCGTGCCGGTGCGCAAGGCGCTGCTCCAGCAGTGCATCCCTGGCTTCGCCGCGCGCGAGCAGCTCGAGATGCCGCCGGTTGATCTCCAGTATCTCCACGCGCAGGCGCTCGAACGCGCAGGCAGGCTCGATCTCGCCCGCGCGAAACTCGACGCCATCGTCAGTCAATACCCGCAGGAGGCCGAAGCCGCGCGCGAGTTGCTCGCCGAGATGTACGAGCGCAAGGGATCCTGGGTGCAGGTCTACGAGACCCTGCGCACGTACCTGCTGGAAACACCCGGCCTGGCGGCGGACGATATTCCGGCTGGAACACCCGGTCTTGAGGATGCCACGCGCTGGCCGCCGGTGCCGGTTGCCCTCCGTGCCGACACCGAGCGCATCCACCTCCCGCCGCTGCTGCGGCTCGGCGAGGCCCAGCTCAAGCTGCACCTGCCGCTGGCCGCGCTGTTCACCGCCCGCGAGGCCGTGCGCCTCTACCCTTACGCCCCCCGCGCACAGGCATTGCTGGCCAACGCCCTGCTGCGCACCGGCGAGGCGGAGGAGGCCCTGAAGCGGCTAGGAAGCACGCGAACGCGCAACCTGCGCGAGCTCGACCAGATCGAGGCTGAGGCCCTCCGGGACACCGAGCGTTTCTCCCTGTTGGAGAGTTTCTGCCGCAGCCGCCTGCTGCCACCCGTCACCATTCCTTCCGATACCGTGCAGAACACCAGCCTGCCGCCCGCCGAGATCAGCCTGCTCTGGCACCGCACACAGATCCCGTCGGAAACCGAGTTCGCCGCTACCGCCGCCACGCTGCGCAGGAACCTGGAAATGGCCGGGGAGGGCCTGCGCCCGCTTTTCAGCCTCTGGCTCGAGACCTGGGAGAAACCGGGCTCGGCACCCGACATCGCCCGCTGGGCGGCGACCGGACGCGACCGGATTGAACAGGCAACCGCCCTCAACCAGCTTACCCTCCTGCTGTGCCACGAATCACGATTCCCCGAGGCCCTGCCCGTCGCCCGTGCCGCCGTCGCGGCACTACCCGACTCCGCCCACCTGTGGCGCATCCTCATCAGCCTGTCCAGCGGCGACCCCGAGCTCGTCGCACTGGCCCGCCTGTCCTGTCCGGACGACGCCGAGATCTGGCTCGCCGACCTGGTCACGCGTACCCGCCCGGATGGAGCCATGCCGCAGACCGAGGCCGACCGGGACCGCGCCCGTGAGCACATCGCCACGCTGATCGACGAGGCCGGCCGCTTCCATCCTGCCGCCCGCACCCGGGCCGCCGAGTACTGCTGGCGCGGCGGCCTGCGCGACGCCGCCGAACGCCTGACCCGCGATCTTCCGGGCGACTCCCGCGGGTTGCTACCCGCCTGCATTGCCGACATCCGCAGCGCCCTGCACGTGCAGGACAAGCAGCGTGCCCTGCGAAGCACCTCCATGGCCATCAACGCCGCGATCGCCCCCGTCCCCGCCCTGCACGAGAACCTGGTGCTGCTCAAGAACGAGGACGGCACGATCGACACCGACTCGGATATGGTCAATTCCCTGCGCGTCCTGCGCAAGGCCGACCCGCGCAACCCGCTCTGGCCCCAGATGCTCGGCTACGTCCGCTTCCAGCGTGGCGGATGGGAGATCCTCGACGCCATGTTCGAGATGAATACCGCCATTGACGGCGGAGCCACCAACCGGACCCCGTTCCTCATCTCCGCCGAGGTATCGCGCCTGCTGCGCCACTACGACCGGGCTGCCGACACGCTCCGACGCGGCCTCGTTCACCATCCCGGCCATCCGGACCTCCTGAACAACCTGGCCTACGTGCTCGCCCAGATCCCGGCACGTGTACCGGAAGCGGCCGCCCTGCTGCCCGCCCTCGAGACCGCCGCCACCGAAACCCCGGCCATACTCGATACCATCGCCGTCGTCCACCTGCGGACCGGCCAGCCCGAGCTGGCGCGCCAGACTCTCATCCGTATGCTGAACCACGCCGAACCCGGTTCCCCCCTCTGGTTCCGTGCGCAGACACACCTGGCCGAGATCGCGTGGCTGCAGGGCAAGGACCAGACCGCCATCAGTATGCTTGAACAGCTTTTGAAAGGATCGCGCAACATCCCGGATGAGGATATCCTCACCGCCAATGCCCTCTTCAACCAAATCACAACGAAAAGATCTGGACCAACAGGACTGGAATAGCATTCAAGAACAAATCTTTATCGACATTCCGGCTCGAATGCGTATGATTCCCCGCAATGGTGATCATTGTTTGTTTCGAAGCACCCTCATATGACAACCGAACTCGAGAAAATCAAAGATAATCGCGGCAATCCGGTGGCGACCGTCTCTCCGATAACGGCACCTCCGGCAACCGGTATCCATACCGATCCGGTAGATTCGTTCAAGTGTGCCGAATGCAGCGAGACCATCACCGTCACCGGTGTTCCCTCCTTTTCCGAGGTCAGTTGCCCGAAATGCGGCACCAAGGCATCCGTACCGGCACACTTGAGCAACTTCCTGCTGCTGAAACTGATGGGCACTGGAGGCATGGGCGGGGTCTACTACGCCAGGGACGAGGAACTGGGCCGTTTCGTGGCCATCAAGGTCATGCTCGAGAGCCTGGGCAGCGATCCGGCTTTCATCGAGAATTTCCGTCGCGAAGCCCAGGCGGTGGCCAGACTGAACCATCCGAACATCGCCCAGATTTATTCCTACGGACAGGAGAAGGGCCAACCCTATATCGTGATGGAACTAGTCTCAGGCGAACGTGTGGACACCATGATGGAGGCCGGGGGGGGGCTCAAGCCGGCCTTGGCCATGCGCATCGGACTTGAGATCGCGCAGGGCCTCAGCGCCGCCGACGAAGCGGGTCTCGTGCATGGCGACATCAAACCCGAAAACATCCTGCTAGACCAGAAAGGCCACGCGAAGCTGGTCGATTTCGGGCTGGCCACGGTCGCCCACCAGGCGGCTGGCGAAGGAATCTGGGGCACGCCCTACTACATCGCGCCCGAGAAGGTCCGGAGACAGAAGGTGGACGCCCGCTCCGATATCTACAGCCTGGGCGCAACCCTTTTCCACATGCTGACCGGAAAACCGCCATTCGAGGGGAAAACCCCGGTTGAAGTCGTCAAGGCAAGACTGGATCGGCCACCCCCGGACCCCCGCAGTTACATGCCCGACCTGCCCGAGATCATCTCCAACACGATCAGGCGCATGCTGGCGGTGGACCGGACGGAACGGTACCCGAACTACCTTTCGCTGATCAGCGACCTGCGCAAGTCCGTCGAGGCCCTTGGCAGTGCGCCGGATGGGACGGGAAAGTTTGTCTCGGGTAAACAGATCCGGTTCAAGAAGCGCAAAGGGGGCTCCAGCGCCCCGACCTCCGCTCACAGCGAAGCCTCCGGCACGACGGGCACCCACAAACTGCTGATCCACAAGGACGGCCACGGATCCACGGTCAAGGGTAACAGGACCACGCGAACGGGAACGACCCCGATATCCGTAAGTGCCGGTAAAGTTTCCCCGCCGCCGCCGGCACCGACACCGGAAGAGATCGCGGCTCGCAAGGAACGCGAGCGGCGGCATCGCCGGAATGTCTGGCTAACCCTGGTTACTATTGTCCTGCTCCTGGTGGTTGCCGGCGCGACAGTTGCCTTGGTCATGCGCCGTCAGACGGAAATCGAGAAGCGCAAGGCGTTGTTCGCGCTCAGCAACGCCCGTAGCGCATCGGCGGAATTGTACACGACGATTTCCAATCATGTTGACCGGATGTCGGTTCTGACCAGGCAGGCGGAATCGATGGCGACCGAGATCCAGAACTCGGTCGAACGGATCACCGGCAGCAGGATCGAACTTGCGCCGCCACCGCCTCCCGCCCCCGTCCCGGACGCGGCGGCTAAAACCGACACCGCCACCAATCCGGTTCCCGAGGGTGCCACGAATCCCGCCCCGGCAGCGGTGCCAGCACCGGAAACGGCTTTAGCCACAAACGCACCAGCGCCAGACGTGCAGGCCGGTAATGAACCCACCACCGACGAGGCAGCGGCAACAGAGGCCGTGGCCGAACCGGTTTCCGTTCCCGCGGCACACCCGATCATCGAGCCTGCCCGCGAGGGCCTCCAAGGTATCCGGGAGTTGATGGAGCTGAAGATACTAGCCGACAACACACTGGAGGAAGCGCTCGCGCTCGCCAGTGCCGTGCAAACCAGCAAGAACGCCGCCAAGGCAACGGAGGACACCGGCGCGTTGCGCGAGCTCGCGTCGCAAGCTGCGGAAACGGCAGCGATGGCAAAAACCCGCTTCGAGAGCCTGGTGATCATTCATAAACGGGTGATGGCGATCCGGCAGGAATTCGATAAGGCGGAGGAGGCCCGCATCGAGGCGGAAAAGGCGGCGGAAAAGGCCCGCATCGAGGCGGAAAACGCTGAACGCGAACGCCAGGCGATTATCGCCCGCATTGCGTTCGAGAGCCAGCAGGCGAAGAATGACCGGGCTGACGTCAGAGCCCTGTTCGACGCCAACAGCTACGAGGAAGCGCTTGTCCAACTGAAGCAGCGGGCCGCGACCTACCAGACCGACCAGGGGAAGGCTGCGATCCAGGTCCTGATCGGGCGCTACGAGTATCTTGTGCGTATGAAGGAAGCCCTGATAGCGAAGATAAAGGAGACTCGCTATCCGTGGGGGTGGGGCTTCGGATCCGCTTCGCGCGATATCGAGACGGCGAATGAGAAGGGCGTTGTCGTCAAGGGCTCGTCCACCCCCTACCCCTGGTCTGCCGTAACAACGCCGCAGATGCTCAAGCTGGTTGATTACTACCTGGCATCAGGCACCTTGAAGGCTCGCACACGCATCGACATGGCATTCGGTGCCGCGATCTACTGTGACGAATTCGGCCAGCAGGGGAGGGAACGGGCCCAGCAATATGCCAACCGGGCGATGGACCTGGGACTTGAACGCGATGCATTCTCCAGGCTGCTTGAGGCCGGATGGCTTGAAACCACGGAATAGGCCACCCCTCACTCCTCACCGCCCGCCGTCGGGGTCGAGCTGCAGCCGGACCCGGCGCACCTTGTCCGCACCGGCATACTCCTGGACATTCGCAAGCAGCGCGGCGAGCCCGTAGCGCTGCAATTCGTTCAGCCATACCGAGCTGTCGACATACACGGTCAGCTCGCTGCCCTGCAGTGTTCCCGGACGCGTATGCCGGGCCAGTTGCTTGCCCGCGATCGAAGGCCATGCGTCGACAATCTCCGCCGCCCATGCGGCATGGACCAGCCCCATGCGCTTCAGCACGTTTTCCACACCGGCAGCCATCGTGACACCCCCGGGATCCGGCGAGGGAGGCTTGAAACCCTCGATCCGGCAGCGCTCCCGCTCGATCATCCAGCGGCCCTTCGAATAACGGTTTGTCGCGGGATCACTCATCGACGCCCTCCTGCATACCATCGATATCGAAGACCAAGGCAAAGCACCCCTGCGGATCAAGACCGGCCTGCAAGGTGCATCCCCCCAGTCCCTCCATGCCAGCCAGCACACGCTTGATCACCGGCGTGTCGAGCCGCTCGGCCTTGCCGGTTTGCAACAACCGGATGAACGCATAGCCCGCCAAGGCATTACCCGTGAGGTCCCCTAGCACCGGCAAACGCGCATGCCCGTAGAGCCAGACGGGAGCCAATCCTGCCGACATGAACCCGGCCTCGAATGACGGTTCTCCCGCCGACAGGACACGACGCAACACCGCGACATTACTCATGCCGACAAGCCAGCCGTCGATGATCGCCAGGGCAGGACGTTCATCGGCCCCCAGGAAGGCCAGCCCCCCTTTATCCTTTACCGGCTGCAGGATCCGGATGCCAGAGTGAGTACGGTCGGGCACGGCTATCAGCCCGGTTCCATAGAGCGAATTAAGCGTATCGACAAGCCGCGTCGCCGCCATATCCACCGGCGTCGCCGCATCGACCTGAAAGGCGAAGCCGATACTCGGAACCTTCAGCCGCATCAGCCGCCCGGAATAATCACCGCCCGATACCCAGGCGCAGAGCCCGCCCTCGCGCGTCGCCATTCCGGCCAGTACATCCAGCATAACCCGCTCACGAGAGCCCGGCTCCAGCAGTTCCTCGCCTGTCGCCAGCGCGTGCGCCAGCGGCAGCGCCACGATGGCGGCAGGCAGATCGGCCGGCAGAGGACACACGGCGCGCAACCCGGCCGTGGATTGCGCATCCGCCGACCCCGCGAACCAAGGCGGACTCCCGTGTGTCTCCTCCAGCATGACGCGTCCGGTCAGGCGTCCGTCCGCCTGCACATCAAAGGCTCCCGCCCAGAGGGCTGCATTCCCCGCATCATCGACCTGGCGGGCACGGAAATGACCAATACCCTCCGTGTAAGCCGCCAGCGGCACGGCCAGCGGCGTCAAAGGCCCGTGCCGCTTCAAGGCCAATAGCAGGGGAAAGGCGGCAAACGGATCCGATGAGGCGCAGCCCGCCAGCACCCCCTCGTAGACAGCGAAAGAGACCTTTTGCATACCGGCGGGCAATTCAGGAAACGATCCGGACCAGACACGGTCGCGCCCGATGTGGTATACCGTGAACCCCTCGAACGACTTGTCCAGCCAGCCATAACGCGCCAGGTGGGTCGTCACCCCGCCAACCCATGATCCTAGGAACAAGGAGGGGGAGCGTTCCGTCCCGTATGCCGGGGCAAAGGCCAGGGCCACCCCGGTCCCGGCCAGTCGTTCCAGCAGTGCCTGCACACCAGGGTCAGCGACGGCTGCCTCCGCCTCCGACGCGGACACCTCGCCTGCGGCCAGCAGGACCGCCGCCGGGGCACTGCGCAGCACCGCCTCCATATGCCCGGTCGGCTTCAGGTGCCAGGACACCACCGTCGCCTCGGGCGGCACCACGCGCAGGACGCGCGACGGGTGATACGGGAAGGTGAAGACCCAGGCCAGCGTCCCAAGCGCAAAGACCACCGCCAGCAGCCCGATCACCAAATGCCGTCTGCCGGGAAAACGGAAACGCCTCATGGCATCACCACGCCACCGGTCAACTCACGCACACTGGCGATCCCGTGCCGCTGCAGGTACGCCTCGATTCCGGCAATCACGTCAACCGCAGTCGACGGGTCCGTGAA
>JAIFLS010000020.1 GCA_020048935.1 bacterium
GAAGTAGGTTTCCGCCATGGGATTTCACGCCATACATGAAACACAGCCTCGGTGCCGGGCTCTCAAAAGAGTCAGCCCGAAAACGCACACCACCGACTGGCAGTTGCACATATCTGGCTGGAGAAACGCGCGATGAGGTATATCGAGATAGAAGTTGATAATCCATTAAGATGGTTTGAAAGGGTGGTGCAGAAATGAGCACACAGACATTGGAACCTTGCAGAGTAAAGAAACGGGGCATGGAGGCTTTGACGCGCGAGCTTGGTGCCGCCGGTATGGTTCAGTTTATGCAGCAGTTTTCCTCGGGGCATGGAGATTACGCCAAAGATCGTCGCAAGGTCTTGGATGGCTTCAGCGTTGATGATGTATGGAACGAGATCAAGAGAAAGCAAAAATTATTGTACGGTTCTCCCCATGGTCGCCTTCGTAAACAACCAGCCTAAGCCCCGTTTCCGGCCTCTCAAACGAGTCAGCCCGAAAACGCACACCCCCGACCGTCACTTGCACATATCTGGCCTGAGACTTTACAGCCCCACGCTCGGCCGGTGGATCAACCGGGATCCGATCGAAGAAGAAGGCGGCTTGAATGTGTATGGGTTTGTGGGGAATAGAACGCCATGGGCACTTGATTACTTAGGACTATGGACTCCGGTTCAACACACAGAGACCAGTCAATATGGTACTTCTTGTGCAACTTCGGATGATTTCACGTTATTCAGTATTAGTGAAATGATGAGATTAGATTATCAGGATGCTCTTGGAAATAACGGCTGGTTACGTGACGCAAATGGACAGCCCGTTACGACAATTGAACCAGGAAAAACCTATCGCGTTCCTAATACAATCTACATCACCTATGGAAATATGAGTGACGCATACCTCCCCATCGTTAGCATTGAAGCGCAAGTGAAAAATAATCTTGCTGTTGCGGAGAGTGATTTTCGTAGTGCTGGATATCACGTTGTAAATTATAACAACGTCAGTAAGGACGGTATGACGAAAGCAGAGATTAATGCTGCGCTAGGCCAAGAATATATTCTGGGATGGGTTCACGGTGGTCATGGCAAGACGCGCGCCGTTATCAATGATAGCAGTTCCCCTTCTGTTTTGTGGGTCACAGGGGCTGTGGCACTCAAGGATGAGAATACAGGAAACTATATTTGGAAGAGTGAACATCCTGAATTGAATTGGTCCTATGATATATACCATGCGTATGTTGGCCATACTGCAGGGCATTTTAGCCCGCATCATAAACTTCGGTATGTTGTAATGTATGCATGTCGGGCGGGGGCTGGTAAAAGTGCATGGATGCAGCACGTTAGCTACAATGGAGTCTTGTTAGCCCCTATGTGGGATATTCCTGACGTAGCTTGGGACGGGCCTGCGTTGGATCGGTTCACTGGTGGCGGCGGGAACGATTCAATTCCATGAGAAGACAATCCAAACGATATTTAATATTTTTAATATTGATGCCTCTTTTGGCGTGTATAGCTGTTACGGCATTTCATCTGGGGCCGTTGTATCGCGCCTCCGTGATTATAAAAGATGGCGGACAAGTCGCACGGACTTACTACGAACAGTCGATTGGGTGGCTGATTCATCCAATGTATGTTGAAGGAGCTCAATTTGATCGTCTACCATCTTGGCACGGTTGGAAGGCTATTGTGGCATGTCCTCGTATTCGAGAACTCGACCTTAACCGTGCATCTGCATCTAGTAGGGCACCTGATATTCTTGATGTGCGTCGCTTGCCGTCAAGCCTTGAAGTTATTCGATTGTGTAACGTCGTTCTGACACCTGTGAGTGCGAGATCCATTGAGCGGTTACCAAAGTTGCGAGGACTTGGGTTGTCCATGATACCTAAGGGTTCTGAATTTCCAGATTTTTCAAAGTGCCCTAAGTTGGAGGGGGTTTATTGCTCGTCAATGACAGTTAGCACTTCTTTCATGGGGGGGCTTTTGCGATCCCTTAGCTTGAAAGAGTTACTCTTCTATAATTGTGATATTGATGATTCAAGTCTTGGGCTATTACTAAAGCTGAAAGACAAAGGGATAAGGATTGACGCAAGTGATGAAGTCCTTCAGCGAATGAACGGGATGGGGGGCAAGTCTACTCATTCTCCACCTGAACCGCAGCAGCCCGGTGGAACAGGGTATGGGTGTGATGACGCTTCGGATTGACGCTGCCTGTGTTCTTAACTCCCGTCTTTCCGCGGGAGGCGCAAACGGATAGGTTTTGTCCATGGGATTCTACGCAACAAATGAGACGCAGCCTGCAAGCGTTCCAGCTCGCAAAAGAGTCAGCCTGAAAACGCACACCCCCGACCGGCAGTTGCACATATCTGGCCTGAGATCTTACAGCCCGGAGCTCGGGCGCTGGGTGAACAGGGACCCGATACAGGAACGGGGCGGGGTGAATTTGCTTATCTTTGTATCCAACGACGCCTTAACTCATTGGGATTACCTTGGTCAGGTTGCCAATGAAGATAAAGTACGATTTGTAACTCCAAGTAGCGATGGATCTGTTGGGCCAGGAGATCTGCGAGAGATACACTCAGCTTCCGAGGTTGCAGTTATTAAGAGTCCCTATCCTGACACCCTTATAAGTGGTGCAGCATTCGGGCATGGTTTTAGGCACAATAATAGGTGGCGCATGACAACGGGTGCTTATAACGCTCCTAGTCTTTTTTGGGACTGGATTACTGGCAGACGGCATATGACCGTCTGCCAGATTGACGTTGTTCTTGCGATCTATGTGAATCCCAGATTGATGGGCAGAATAGATGCCCCCCCTGGTACGATTGTGCAGGTGCAGAACCACAGCGAAGATGGAATAATGAGTGATGATGCTGGTTCGTGGTCTACCCCCATGTTCCTGACACCCGTAGGACCATTTCTGGCGCATGAGCGAGGACACGCTGAAGCCTTTTGGCGTTCACGAATGCCCGAGATGAAGCGTCGCCTGGCGAGTCACATTGGTACGACAGTGACGTCGTGGGAAGGTACGGTCGAAGCCACGGCTAATGATGTGTTTGGGAATGTTGGGATCTTAGACTCGGAAATGAGTGCCAATCTTGGTGAGTTCAACTGGTACTATGAAGAATACCGTGCTGGCCGATGGGCACCTAGTCCATCTCATGTTGTCGGTGACATTGATACGGCATGGAGGCGACTGTGATTGCGTATCGTCCTTTTCTCGTAGGATTGAGCGTGCTCGTTGTGGCTTGTGCGGGGTTGTTTCTCGGCGGTCCCAGCCTAGTCTTTAGATTCCTATCTGTCTTCGATGGCGTACACGCGTTATCTCTCGATGATGATGTCTATCCAGATGTAACCGGGGATTTTATAGTTAGAGTAGCTAGAAGATGGCACTTTGATCGTGCGCCGGTAGATGCCTTTGGTCCTGGTCATCGCGTGGCTTTGTATGGCAACTCCGACAGGTGGTATGTGCTTCCTTCTTTTACACCTGATGCGTTGCGGTGCTCGGCTGGTGCCGTACTCTGTGGCATTCAGCTTCGACGTAGTGATCTCGCTCTTTGGAACCCTTGGGACGGACAATGGGTGATGTCTGGCGTTGTGATGCTGCCAATTAGCGAGATCGGGAGTGTCCTAAGGTTGCGAATGACACCGTTGAATGTAGTTGATATTTTAGGAACTCCATTTGCTTCTACTTCTGCCAAGGTTTCAATGTACGATTCCTCCAGGGGGCCTTCAGAGCTTCGCTACGAACATCCTAACGGAACAATATTTGCAAGGTTTACTAATGACGAGCTTGTTCAGGTTGATTTATTGCCAGGGGGTGTCGGAATATGCGAAGGGGTTTTGTTGCTTGGGGGACCTGGCGAGGGCGGAGGGGCATCCCTCCATTCTTCAATTGAATACCAGGAGACCTCAGGAAGAGGGAATGGGAGTGCTGCCGGTTCGGATTGATGTTCCTGTTTTAGCTGCCTTGCCCCGGCCCTCGCCGCTATCGCGGCAAAGGCTTCCACCTTCGTCCCGCAGACCGGGAATACGGCGGACGAGACGGTGGACAAGCAGGGGCTATGCGCGGTCTCCGCAGCTGTCGCGGCGATAATCCTGCGCTTGAGTTATTCCAAGGTTTATATTGAAACAACAGTGGTTAGCTACTATGCAGCCCGTCCGAGCCGGGATCTGGTCGTTGCCGCCAGGCAGGAGGAAACGCGCGCGCTATGGCCAAAATTGATCAAGGATTATGACACGTATGTGTCGGCTCTTGTTTTTGAGGAGGCGCAAGCTGGTGATGAAGGGGCTGCGAAGAAAAGGCTTGAAGCGATTGCGCCCTTTCCGGTTCTGGATATTGACAACAAAGCAGAAGCTCTTGCTGCCGGTCTCTTGCAAGATAATGCGGTCCCAGTAGAGTATCCCGAAGACGCCATGCATATTGCCGTAGCTGCAGTGAACGGAATTGATCTGATTGTCAGTTTGAATTTTTCCCACATCAATAACCCTTTCAAGCGCGCCAATATTCGACAATCCGTCGAGTCAAGAGGCTACGCATGTCCTGAGATTTGTTCTCCCGATGAACTCATGGAGGTTGGAAATGAATGACCCAATTGTCGAGGAAGTCAGGCGGGCGAGGATGGAGCACACACGGCGGTTTCACGGCAATCTTGCCGCGATTTGTGCGGATTTGCGCAGGATCCAATCAAGCTGCGGCCACAAGGTTGTCCGTTTGCCGGCGAGGCCAGTGCACACTGTAACCCCCAGGCTTTGCGCTCAGCAGTGAGTCAAAATGGGATTTCACGCCACACATGAAGCACAGCCGCGTTTCCGGACTCTCAAAAGAGTCAGCCTGAAAACGCACACCCCCGACCGGCAGTTGCACATATCTGGCCTCCCCCGCCAGGGTCAGTCCGAGAAAATAGAAAATAGCCATTCTCCAGGCGCAGAAGAACAAGATCATAGTCGTTGATTATGTATTTGTTCATGGGGACTTAGTCGCGGACGGTGCCGGAATCCAGTGACTGCTCTTGCCCGATCCCTTTAGTAGCCCTTTGCCCGTATCTTGATCGTACACGGGGAAACGGAAGGATTATCATTGGGCGCATCTGCGAATCGTTGCAACTCTTAGAGGAGAATAGCTAATGTGGAATATTTCATAATCCTAATCGTAATCCTAATCCTAATCGCTATTCCTATGGCCATTTTGCAACGATTCGCAGATGCGCCCTTATCATTCGGTATTTGATTTTCTTGTCTAACGGGAATAGGCTATCTGCGCTATGAGTGACTCCCTCGCCATAATATAGATGTTTATCGAGAAATGATGGCCAATATAAGGCTGGATGCAATGAAGCTTACACGAACAGAAAGGTCCGTACTCCGGAGTCTTGTCCAAACATTGAAGACGGAGCTTGGCGCGAAGCATGTTGTGCTCTACGGATCGGCGGCACGTGGCTCCCTTGATAGGGAATCGGATATTGACCTTCTCGTTGTGCTTCCATTCGTCGACTGGGAAGTTGAAAAACGCGTCGGACGACTTGCCTTTGATGCGGGACTTGAGATAGATCGTGTTGTTTCAACGCTTTGCTTCAGCGAGGATGAGATCAAGCAATCCTTCCGGCAAACGTCGCCGTTACTGCAGAACATCCGCCGAGAAGGAGTCATGCTGTGACCGGTGAGGCTTCGTAACTTGTGTCGCGGCGCTTCGAGCAAGCAACCGAAACATTAGAGGCTGCGGTTCAATTGCTACATACCGGCCACGATCGTGATGCCATCAACCGTGCCTATTATTCGATGTTCTATGCGGGCTTGGCACTTCTTGCAACCCGAATGGTTGGAGCAAGCAAACATAGCGGAGTGATCAGCCTATTCGGCAAGCATTTCGTCAAGACCGGCGAGTTTTCCCCTGAAGCAGGGCGGCATCTTCGGGAAGCATTTGATTTACGCCAGAAGAGTGATTATCGAGAGGACTTTGATCCCACCCATGAGCAAGCCGTCGAGATTGTCTCGCATGCAGGTGCCTTCCTCGAAGAGGCAAAAAAAGTGTGGGATATGCAAACGGTCTCGGACGTACTCCCGGGCGGAGGCTTCGCCTCTCGCCCTTCTTCATTTGAACTTCAGCAGCCCGCAGAAACAGGGAACGAGAGTGATGCCGGTTCGGATTGACGCTGCTGTGTTTCAAACTCCCGCCTTGCCGCCGGGGGCGTAATCGGATAGGTTTCCGCCATGGGATTTCACGCAAGCTCGCCGCGCTGTTGAATAGTGTGGATGTGATTGATCTAACCCCGTTTTGTGTGCAGTATTCGCCTCATGCTAACGAAAATATTGATGCGCCCTCCGCCACCTGATCTTGCGTAGTCAGTACATCGTTACGGTTCATGCGTATGATGAGATGGCCGCGGATGATTTGTCGGTGTGGGACGTGGAGAGCGTCTTCCTGACGGGTGAGGTAGTGGAGCGCCAGAAGGATGCCAAGACGTTCGAATCGAAATACCGTGTGCGGGGTAAATCGCTGGACAATATCAATGTCGAAGTGATTGCCAAAATATCAGTGACAGGCAATGTTGTAATCATTACAGTGTATACGTTATGAAGAAGCATATTATATGTGACAGCTGCGGTGAATCGGGGGTTATCCAGAAGCATGTGACGCGTAGCTTCGGCAAGGGCGATCACGTTGTTGTTATCGATAATATTCCGATGCTGGTTTGTCCGCAATGCGGGGAGAACTATTTCACCGCCAGCACGCTTCAGGAAATTGAGCGTTTGCGCATGCACAAGGAGGGCCTTGTGGTACAGAGCATGGTCCCCATGATATCCTATGTTTAAGAGGGGCTTGGCAAAAAACAGGGACAGGCCATGAGTAGTCAGCGGCCGAATATTTCATGGTATAAAGGGACTTTATTGGGGCCTTGGTCCAAGCCATGTTGGTAATTGGATAGGCCGGGGACAAAAAGGTACTTCTAGGTAACCGGCTCCATATGGAGAGAATATTGTTCTTTAAGCGGTCTAAATTGCATGCATCCATAGTGGTGGTATTCGCAATAATTTGCGGAATACTCCTTGGGGCTAAATCCACTGTTTTCTTATTGAAAGAGCGCTTTGCTAAACTGAACGGTCTAGATCAAATGACGAACGCTGAATTGATGTCGTTATTCGATCATATATACAACCGTGATGTTGATGCGCTATATTCAGATCTTCCGGGCTATAAGTTCTATGCGAATGTAGCAGTCGCGTATGCACTTCAAGTCGACGAAGAGAATGCTCCCAAAATTCTCGGCGATATATTCGATCAATCAAGTAGTAATATTAATCTCCAAAGCACTATATTGTTGGCATGGGAACGTCACGCAAGTAGTGTTGGACTGGAACATATTCGGCAACAAATCAATGCTGATGTAGCCGCAGGCCGCGAACCGCATTCTCTTCTTGTAAGGGCTCTGCTGAACTATGACGCAAAAGATATTAAAGAGAGCTTAGAGTGTTTAGAGCGATTTTATAACGCTCACCCTCTAGATATTGACAAGGAGAAACTTAGATATCATAGATCTTCTATTGTAATTAAATTGAAGGAATTGAATTAAAATTAACTGGGTATGAAGTTGACTCAACCTGCCACTACATCTTGTGCTGTAGCCCACTCGCGCCGCGAGTGTGGCTTACGCGTTGTAAGCGCCGGCTGTTTGCCATGCCCGCCAGGATTTGCGGAATCGTACGCGCGTCCCGCTTGCCTCAGTTGCGGCGCAACTGGGCTACATAATCGGTACCAACCGGTTTTCACTAGGTAGCACGGGTGGGCGGCTCGTTTATGAGCAAAATCACTATCGATTGTGGCAGGTTGAGTCAACTGCATACTCATATAAAATTAATAGGGGACAGACTTTTGATAATAGGGGGGGCATCTCGCCATTCTTCAATTGAATTCCAGGAGGCCTCAGGAAGAGGGAATGGGAGTGCTGCCGGTTCGGATTGATCCGTACTTCGCCCTATGAGCTTCCTCCTTCGCCAAGGCTACGGTGGACAAGTCGCAGGACAAGTACATGTTCCGTGCCTGTTTAGCTGCCTTGCCCCGGCCATCACCACCTAAGCCAAGGCTTCCTCCTTTATCCCGCAGGCTGGGACTGCGGCTTCCGAGGCTGCGCTTTCAATAGTGAATGCTGACGCCGATATACGGGCCGTTAATCGTTTCGCTATCGGCGGTTAACCATCGGTAGCCGGACCGGAGGGAGAAACACTGGCATACGACGCCTACGGAAAGATCGTAATCACTAAGCGGATTGCCGTTTATATGACTGAGTGCAGGCGCGAAACGCAGGCTGAACCGACGATGTGGGTACAGGTTGACCGGAAAGGTAGCAGAGAAGCCACCTTTTTCCCCATCACCGTCCAACAGAATCCCGCCAAGCCCCAGTCCAAGTTCCAGCTTCTCCGACCATGAGACCCGAAACAGGCCGTGAATACCTGTAAGCCCGAGCGAGTCGTCTGGCTTTCTCTCCTCGTAGTGTGTGTGACGGAACTGGATTCCCCAGGAGCCGTAGCCCGCCTCAATCCGCCCATCGAGTCCATACAACTGCGAGTCGACATGCTGATACTGAAAATCCGTACGAATAAATGGAAGGTCCGGATCGCCAATGTATCGAAAAAAATCCTCAGTATCCGAGTCAGGCCTCCGGCCCAGCTCGATTCGATCCGTTGTCTCTTCAATTGCTTCCGTCATTAGCGGGAGAAAGACGTTTCCGATACAGGAGCCAACCAGATCATCCAAAACACCGCCCAAGCAGCTCCGGTTTCGCTCGGATTCGTCGCAACGATGTTTTGAAGGGGCGTCAGCTGCTGGCGAGCGTGTCGCCGCCGCTTCAAATTGGCTCAACTGCCCAGCATCTGCGCCAGAGGCAAGCATAGCCGACATCAGAACCGGGATTACGATTCGCCTATCCATAAACGTCATAATACGTCATCTATCTACGTTGAATTCTATCGAAAAACAAGCTGCTTTTCCTGAAAAAAGCGTTGGCGAAAAAGCGTTGCGATAACGTCTAAAAACGGTCATGATGGAAGTATCAAAAAAAGGCACGAGAGTGAAGGGTTATTTTATGGCAGCAACGATTATTGATGGCACGCAGGTCGCCGCGCAGATGCGCGAGGAGTTGAAACGGGAAGTCGCCGCCTTGCGCGCGAAGGGAATCGTCCCGGGGCTCGGCGTGATCCTCGTCGGGCAGGATCCCGCCTCGGCCTCCTACGTCTCGGCCAAGGAACAGGCCTGCGCGGAAGCCGGGATCTATTCCGACGACAACCGCCTGCCCGCCGTCACCTCCCAGGCGGAGCTTATCGCGCTGGTCGAGCGCATGAACCAGGATCCGCGCATCCACGGCATCCTGGTGCAGCTTCCGCTGCCGAAGCACATCGATGAGGACGCCGTCATCGGCACGATCCGTCCCGAGAAGGATGTGGACGGGTTTACCCCGATCAACGTCGGGCGGCTTGTCATCGGCCAGCAATGCTTCATGCCCTGCACGCCGCATGGCGTCGTGCAACTGCTGGCACGCAGCGGTGTGCAGATCGACGGCGCGCATGTGGTCGTGGTCGGCCGCAGCAACATCGTCGGCAAACCGGTGGCCAACATGCTGCTGCAGAAACAGAAGAACGCCAACGCCACGGTCACCATCTGCCACACCGGCACACGCGACATGGCCAGCTTCACCCGTCAGGCCGATATCCTGATCGTGGCCGCGGGACGTCCGAACACCATCACCGCCGACATGGTCAAGGAGGGCGCGGCGGTGATCGACGTGGGCGTCAACCGGATCGAGGACGCCACGAGGAAGAGCGGTTTCCGCCTGGTCGGCGATGTCGATTTCGAGGGCGTCAAGGCGAAAGCCTCGCTGATCACCCCCGTGCCAGGTGGCGTCGGCCCCATGACCATCACGATGCTGATGGTCAACACCGTCGAGTCCGCCAAGCGCCACGCGGCACGATAGACTGAAGACTTCAACTCATCTGGAGGGCGAGCGTCCTCGCGAGCCGCTGTCCCTCCCACCGGCATCCGTCCGGTGTTGTTTACGTGACCGAAGCTTCCAGCTCCGGCTCCCTGTCAACCCGCCCCATCCGGGGCAGGATGCCCCGGCCACGTAGGGTCTGCGGGGTCTTCAGTCTTCGGTCTTCAGTCTGACTTTCGACTTTACCTACCTAATGCCCGTTGGCCAGCTTGGTCGGGTCCTCGATGCGAGCGATCAGCGAGCGGATCACCCCTTGGTACAGCCCATCCTTGAGCACGATATCCTCGACGCCAGAATCGATGCTGGGGTTGTCGTTGACCTCGATGACTACCACCTGGCCGTCGATCTCCTTGAGGTCCACGCCGTAGAACCCGTTGCCCATCAGGTTGGCGGCCTTGAGCGCGGCCTGCACCACGGCGGGCGGCGCATCTTCCACACGCAGGGTATCGGAACGGCCATAGAGTTGGCTGGCCTTCGATGTCCAGTTGCAGATCTGCCAATGGCCGCGCGCCATGTAGTAGCGGCAGGCGAAGAACGGCTTACGGTCCAGGATGCCGATGCGCCAGTCAAAGTCCGACGCCATGAAACGCTGGGCGATCACCAGGTCCGACTTCTCGAACAGTCCATCGAGTTTCGTGCGAAAATCGGCCTCGTCCATCGCCTTGACGACACCCAGGGAGAAGGCGCTGTCGGGCTGCTTGAGCACGCAGGGGAACTCGATCCCGAGACTGGCCGGAGAAAGGCGCAGGGAATCCTTCTGCAGGATCACCGTGCGCGGGGCCGGCAGTTTCGCCTGTGCCAGCCGCTCGGCCAGGTAGACCTTGTTCGCGCAGCGCAGGATCGACCAGGGATCATCGATCACGGCCAGACCCTCGGCATAGGCCTTGCGTGCAAACCGGTAGGAATAGTGATTGACGGCGGTCGTCACACGGATGAACAAGGCATCGAACTCCGAAAGCCGGCTATAGTCATCCTTGGTGATGAATTCGCAATAGACGTTGAGCTTGTCAGCCGCGTCGGCGAACTTCTTTAGCGCCCGCTTACAGGAAGGCGGATGCTCCTCCTCGGGATCGACCAGGATCGCCAGATCGTAGGCGTACTGCTGTATCCGCGTATGCTGGAATCGTTTACGCGAGAAGTAATTCCGGGCGAAATCCGCCAGGTGCTCCTGGTCGGAATCCTGGACCAGGCCCAGCGAGAGCGGCTGTATCTGCTGCACCAGCCATTTCTTCGTGCGCACGAACACGACCTTCAGCAGCGGAGCCTGGAAGAGATTGTAGAGCTGCCTTCCGATATACCGGTATTCGGGGCGCACCGTCTGCCCGAAATAGATATAGAGCGTGAATTCCTTCTCCGCCAGCAACGCGAACGCCTTCTGTATCTGCTCGTCGATATCCTCGGCAATCGTGCGGATAATCGTCTGCGAGCGGAAATCCTGCATGGTGGTCACCGACGGGATCGCCCGGTGATCGCGCGCCGCCGCCAGCAGCGAGACATAGTAGCCGACCGACTGGTAGCGGTACGACCGGCAGAGGTTGAAAACCCGCGCGTTCTTGAGCTCCGCATAGCGGCTCTGCGTGAGGTAATCGCGCGCCGCCACCACCTCGACCTCGTCGATGTCGAAGACCCAGTGTGCCGGATTGTTCAGGATAATCAGATTGCGAACACTCATACAGTCCCTTCGCCTGTCAGGTTTCCCCGGCGGGGGGGATAATAACTCATCCGCACGCCATCCCGTCCTGGCGCGTAATAGTCAGGCAATCGCCACTCCGCCACGAATCCCATGCCCTCGTACCAGCGGACCAGGCGACGATCCGTACGGGTGGCCTCCAGCGAGACATAGCGCACATGCCGCTGCCGCCGGGCCTCCGCCAGCACCTTGCCGACTAGCCGCCGCCCCACCCCGCCGCCGCGATAGGCGGGCAGCACCGCCAGCGAATAGATGCGCAGCGAGCAGGAGCGCCGGTGCATGATCAGTACGCCCGCCGCGACAGGCGGTTGGCCGGGTTCGCGCACCCAGGCAATCCAGACCTGCTGCGTCGGCCGTTTCAGGCTCGTAAGCAGCGCACGTCGGGAGCTGCGGCGATACTCTGCAAAGCAGCAGTTCTCAACCGCGGCTACCGCCTCCAGATCGTCAGGAACCCCTGTCTTTATCGTGATCGTGCTCATTCGTTTATGATTAGCAAGACGGGCTTATAGCACACCGGCTTTTTGATTGCTACAGGAATTAACGGGAATTGCAAATGCATCTTGCGGACTGGGCGGGATTGGATAGAATAGCGGGCATGCAGTCAATCAACAAACGCGTCCTCAAAACGGTGACCGGCCTCCACCTCGCGGTGGTGCTGGGGCTGTTGTCGTGGGGCTGCGTGGAACGCTGGGTGACCCCGAAACCGGTGCTCGCGATTCCCGTGGAGTTCATTGTCGATGTCACGCCGATGCTGGACGACGGGATGACCGACGCCCTGCCGGAGCCCGAGCCGGAGCCCGAACCGGAACCGGAACCGGAGGCGATGCCGGACCTTGTTCCCGAACCACCCAAGCCACCCGAACCGAAGCCGCCAAAACCACCCGAACCAAAGCCGCCAAAACCGCCAAAACCGGAGTTCGAGCGTGGCCGGCGGATTGTCAGGGAAACCGGCAAGTCCACACCCTCGAAGAATCCGCTCTCACCCGAGGAGATCCGCCGATTGCTTGACATGGGGGCTACAGCCGGCAACCGCACATCCATCCCGGACGAGGATTCACGGGCACTGGCCCTGATCAAGAAGACGATGGACCCGCTGTGGCAGAAACCCTCCAAGGCGGCAGCGGGCAATGCCGAGGCGATCCTGCGCGTTTGGATCGCGCTGGACGGACAGGTCACAAGGACGGAACTCGCGAGCAGATCAGGCAACGCCGCGCTTGACGAATCGGTCGAGGCGGTCGGGCGCCAGGTTCAGCGCTTCTATGGGCTGCCGGCCGACTTCATCCGTCGCCGTTCCCCGGTCACAATCGCCTTCGAGGTGCAGTAGTTGGATCCCTTGCCGCACCGGCTCGCGAGGACGCTCGCCCTCCAAATTTGAAAACCGGCTCCACATGCAAAATGGAGGGCGAGCGTCCTCGCGAGCCGTGCCAATGGGGTAGACGATGGGAAAGCCCTCATTTTGGCAAGGCATTCTGCCTGAATATGGCAACCCCCTCGCGGTCATAGATGCGTTCAGCACCGGGCGGGAAATCACCCCGCCCATCGATGACGAAGTGGTAATGTACGCGCGGACTGCCGTACCAGTCGACCGCCGTGTCTTCCAGCGTCACAAGTCCGCGTAGCGCGGTGGCCCATGCATCCACCGTGGCGCGCAGGGTCGGGAGGCGCGGCGGCGGCAGCGAAGGCCACAGCGGCCGGGCGGTATCGGCGGCACGCACATCGAACCGTGCACAGCCGGATACATAGGCCTGCACGCGTGTGCGTGCCATGCCGGGGGCATGGACCATGAACGGGCCTGCGGGGTCATACGCCTCGAGAAACATGGCGGCACGGTAAAGCCGCGGCGGGCAGGCAATCCGGGAACGTGCGCCCACGGTCACCAGTGCACCCGACAGCGCCAGAGCAACAACCACGCGCACACACCAGACACGCCAGGCAGGCGGCATCCGCGCCACCAGTGCCTGGAAGCCGTCCACCGCGAACAGGCAGATGAAAGGCAGCGCATAGAGAGCCCCGTACATCTGGCGTTCAAACGCCAGCGGGAGAGCCGGCAACGCGCAAAGGAACACGAAACGCCCGGCATACGTCCGCATGCTTTCGGCAACGGAAGGCGCGAGCCATAAGCCGCACAGCGCGAACGGCAGCATCCAGCCAAAGCGCACAACGCCGGTCCGCAACAGCCCGCCGGGAAGCCCGGCCAAACCCGGCAGCAGGGCGGGTGTCACCATTGCCGCCGCCGCGAGCAGGAACGGCAGTGTGAGGGCGATCCGGACGACCATCGGCAGGCGGCGGACGCGCAGGACCCCGGCGGCAAGCGCGGCCAGCAGCACAAGCGGCACG
The DNA here is from genome assembly GCA_020048935.1 of bacterium. GTDB lineage: Bacteria > Verrucomicrobiota > Kiritimatiellia > UBA8416 > UBA8416 > UBA8416. Next base: position 13,986 of record JAIFLS010000020.1, read on the forward strand.
GCCACCAGCGCGACCTTGTGCGTCAGCACCAGCAGCGTGCCCGCCAGCAGCAATGCAAGCGCACGACGAATTCCAATAACTTCATTTTTTTCAACGCCCAACATCCAACATCCAATGCCCAACATCCAAGAAAAGACTCCCCAACTTGGGCGTTGGATGTTGGGCGTTGGATGTTGGGCGTTCGATTCGAGTCTTCTCCAGTTACCCTCTCGTTTCCGCCAACCGTGGTTGGCGACCGACGTGCCTGCACCGCCGGGCTCAATCAGTAGCGCGATGAACAAGGGGAATACCGCCAGGAAAAGTCCGCGCCCGGTCGCCCAGTGGGCATAGCGCATGAACACCGGCGAGAACCCGTACAGCAGACCGGCGGCAAACGCGATGCGTGGCGACAGGAAACAGCCGGCCAGGCGCGTGAAGGCGGTAACGCCGAGCAGCGCGACCAGCCACGAGACCACGGCAAAGCCCCCGTCCACCCCCAGATCACCCACGATCTGCACCGTAGCCAGCAACACCGGATGCACGGGCGGATAGGCGCGCGGGGTGAATCCAAGCAGCGAAAGCGGGTGCACGATCCAGGGCAGCGATTGCTCCATACGGACGCTGGTGGCCAGATCCTGCCACTTGTAGGTGTCGATCCCTGTGAAATGCGTCCACGGGAAAAGCAGTAGCAACAGGAAGGATGGTCAGTAGGCAGGAATGGCACTTTCTTAAGGGCCATTCACCCGCAAACCCACCCCTGGCCCCTCCCAAGAGGGGATCAAGATAAGAGATTACGCCCGAACGAGTTCCCCTCCCTGGAGGGGTTAGGGGTGGGTTCTTTTTCAGAGGGGAGAAAGCCATGACAAGCGCTATCGCGAACAAGGACAGGTGCGCGGTAGCCAGCGAGGCGGCGGTGATGGGGATGCTGGCGACATGCAGGCCGAGGGCGACAACGAGCGCCAAGTCCGACAGAAAGCAGACCGGCATTGGACAGACGTTTCGGCCATGCGGCGCGAGGCGATGAGACGGCGGCAACCAGCAGCAACGGCGTCCCTGCCAGCAGGACGGCGAGCAGCAGGAAACGGGCGGCGGTTATGCCAAGCGCGATCATAACCCGCTGACGGATGTCGCCGGCTGCACGTAGATTGCCGTGATCATGGTGTTCGCCAGCAGCGTCAGCGTCACCTCGCGGTTGCTGCTGTAGATGACACCGTTGATCTCCCAATGGTCAAAGTTCAGTCCATTGCTCTCCGCCGGTGCCGTCAACGTGACGAGATCGCCGCTGTCGTAGACACGGACGAACGTGGTCGATCCGCCCGAGTTGAGGTTGTTGTCGGGCGTGGCACCAATCAATGTGGTGATGTCGCCATCGGGACCTTCCGCGTGCACGGTCAGGGTCACATCCGCAGGGGGCAACGGATCACCGTAGACCGCCGTCATGGTACGGTCGCTGAGCATGGTGACATTGACCACCGGATTGGTCGAGAGCGGCACCCCGTCGAAGAACCAGTGCAGGAAGGGGCGGTCTTCAGCGGTGGACGGCGCACTGAGGGTGACGGTCTGTCCGATCTCGTACAGGCGCTGGAACGTCGTCGTGCCTGTGTTCTCGCTGTTCAGGTCGCCCGGAGCCACGCCGATGACGACACCGCTGTCGGGGTTCTGCGACTCCACGGTAAGCGTCACGCTCCGGACGACCTCGCCGTAGACGGCGGTCATGCGTACATCCGAGAACATATCGACGATCACGGTCCGGTTTTCCGAATAGGGAACACCATCGCGTTCCCAGCGCAGGAAGGCGGCATTGTTGGTGCCGACGGTCTCGGGGGCGACCAGAGTCGTCGACTCGCCGTAGTTGTAGATGCGCACGAAAACGGTATCGCCATCGGTATCGCCACTGATGTCCGGCGTGCTGACGGAGACCGGGACGCCGCTGTTGGGATTACGTGAATCCACAGTCAGCACCCGCTGCTGCGGAGTCACAGGCGGTCCGTAGACAGCAATCAATTCGTGATCCTGGGACATCAGGATCGTCTCGGTCAGGTTGGTGGAAATCGGCACGCCATTGAGGATCCACTGGCGGAACGTGTTCGTCCCCGCCGTGGCAGGCGCCGTGACGGTAACTGTCGCGCCATCCGGGTAGATGCGCAGCAGTCCGGTATCGCCGTCGCCCAGGCTGCGGGTGTCGTCGGGGGTAATCTGGATCGGCACCCCTTCATCGGGATTGAC
>JAIFLS010000034.1 GCA_020048935.1 bacterium
TATTGTTCGGACTGCTGCCCGTGGTGAATCATTACGGCCGGCTGCTGCGGACCAAGACGCTGATGATCATGAGCATCATCCTGTACGGGGTCTGGAGTCTGGGCTCCGTCGATTGGGCGGTTCCGCTGCTGGCCGCGATCCTGGTCTTTACGGTGGTTTTTGCGGGCACGGGGGGCGAGCAGCGGCTGACGCTTGCGCATCGGCGCATGGTGCTGCTGGCGATACCGGCGGCGACGCTGATGGTGCTGGCGAATCTGACCGGTATGTTCCGGTTTGTCTATGGGCCGTTCCTGGCTGCCGTACTGGCACCGCTGCTTTTCGGGGTGGTGGTGCAGCTTGGCGACGGGCATACCGGCTGGCGCTGGTCTGCCCGGCAGCTTGGTGTGGCGCTAGTGGCGCTAGGTGGCGCTAGTCGCCGTGCTGGCTGAGCCAGTGCTGATGCGGCGTGCCGCCGATGCGGGCAGCCTGCTGCTGCTGTCGGGCGGTGTGCTGCTGACGGTATGGATCGGCATCGGTGTCATTTCGCGGCGTCCGCATGCAACGGGGGGTGGGGCTGCGTTTGCAACGGTCGTGATGGCGATTGTGCTGACGGCCATCGGCCAGTATTATCAGGTGCTGGGGCTCTGGCGGCCGTTGCTCTGGGCGGACGTATACGGGCGCGAGGCGGATGTGCTGATGCCTGTGCGACAATGGGTTCAACCGTCGGAAAGGTGAACATGCAGGTTCTGGAACTGGATACAGGAAAGACGTCGCAACGCCGTTTTGCCGCTTTGACGGCGCGCGTTTACGCCACCGATCCGTTCTTCATTCCAGATACCCCTGGCGCGGCGGCGGCGGCCTTGGCGGATCCGGCGTATATCGATCGCCAGGCGGCGTTCATGGTCGAGCAGGATGGTGATGTGCGTGCGCGTTGCGTAGCGCGTCTTGCTGAAGCGCCGGATACGGGCACGATCGGCTTTTTTGAAGCGCTCAACGATGTTGAGGCCTGTCGGCTGCTGCTGGCGGCAGCGGAGGGCTGGTTGCGCTCACGCGGGGTCAATCGTGTGCTCGGGCCGATGGATGGTGACACCTGGCATCGCTACCGGTTTGCCGTCGAGCCGCTGCAGGCCGCTCCCTTCCTGAAGGAGCCGTGGAACCCGGCCTACTATTCCGCGTTGTGGGAGGCCTGCGGCTATACCGTTGCCGACCGTTACCTGTCCACGCGCATTGTCAACCCGGCGGATGCGGCGGCCAACCTGGCGCCTTATCAGCGGCGGATCCGCCGGCAGGGCTATACCTTCCGGCCGCTTGATGCCAGCCGGCTGGCAGACGAACTCACGTTGATGTATCGCCTGTCGGTGCAGATCTTTGCCGGCAACCGCCATTACACGCCGATCCCGCTGGATTCCTTCCTGCAACTGTACGACGGGATCAGGCCTCTGCTGGTGCCCGGACTTTGCCAGTTCTGCTGTGCGCCGGACGGCAGCGTGGCGGGGTTCGTGTTCTGCTATCCCGATTATGCCGATGCCGTGCGCGCCATGCGGGGGCGGCGTGATTGGCTGGCGAAAGTGCGATTCCTGCGGGGGCGCCGCCGCGCCACGCGCGTCTGCATCAAATCGCTCGGTTGTTTGCCAGCCTATCGCGGGACCGGCGTCGGGCCCGCCCTGATGGGGCTGGCGTTTGAACAGACGGTGGCCAGCGGCTATGGTGAGGCGTTGATGTGTCTCATGCACGAGGTGAACGACTCGCGGCGGTTGGACGGTGGCACGTCCGAACCGTTCCGGCAATACGTACTGTTCGAGAAGTGGCTTGTACATGCAGCAGGGGTATCATGAACCAAGCGTGCCACAATATTCTCGTTTATCTGCAGGATACGGCGCGGCGGGTGCCGGAGCGTCCGGCCTTGATCATGCCGGATGGCAGCATGGTCGATTATGCCGGGCTCTGGGATCGCGTGTGCCGTGTGTCGGCCGGCTTGCAGCGCGAGGGGCTGCGGGCGGGCAACCGTCTGGTGGTGATGATCCCGATGTCGATCGATCTCTACATCGTCCTGCTCGCGATCATCAAGACCGGGGCGGTGGCGGTTTTTGTCGATCCCTGGATGACGATGCGCAAGATCGCGCAGTTCGCCGCCTTTGCCGAGCCCGCCGGGTTCGCGGGAATCGGGCGCAGCCATCTGCTGCGTCTGCTGGCGCCGGTGCTGCGGCGGTTGCCGCTGACTGTGACCACGTCCCGTCGACTCGGCGTTTTCCCGGCGCGGCTGACGATGGCAGAGCTGCTGCAGAACGCCCCGGATGCGGCGGTCTGGCAGCCGGAAAGCCCGGAGTCGCCGGCGTTGATCACCTTTACCAGTGGTTCAAGCGGGGTCCCGAAGGGGGCCAATCGCACGCACGGTTTCCTGGCGGCGCAGTATGCCGCGCTGTGCCGCGAATACCAGTATGCCGATACCGATGTGGACATGCCGATGTTCCCCGTGTTCGCGTTGCGTAACCTGGCCGACGGGATCACGTCGGTCATTCCCGACATGGACTTTCGTCGTGTTTCCGAGGTCAACGGCGAGCGCCTGCTGGCGCAGATCGCGCGGCATGGCGTGAGCACCTGCACGGCGTCGCCGCCCTTTGTGGAGCGACTGGTCCAGGCGGTCACCGCGACCGGTCGGGATCCATGCCTGCGGCGTGTCCTGACCGGCGGGGCCGTGTCCTGACCGGCGGGGCCCCGGTCCCGGATGCGATGCTGCAGCGCTGGCAGGCGGCTTTGCCGGATACGGAGATCACGGTGGTTTACGGGTCGACGGAAGCCGAGCCGGTGGCTTCGATGTCGCTACCCGAGCGGCTGGCGGTTGCGGGCAAGGGCTACTGTACCGGCAAGCCTGTCGAGGGGTTGTCGGCCCGGCTGGTGCGCATTACCTGCGAACCGCTGGTCTTCCGTACATGGGCGGAACTGGACGTTCCCGCAGGCGGCATCGGGGAGCTGATCGTTTCCGGTGCGCATGTCTGCCGCGACTATTTCCGCAATCCGGAGGCGGTGACCGGGAACAAGCTCATCGACGGCGAGGGTGCTTGCTGGCATCGTATGGGGGATACCGGCTATTTCGACAAAGCGGGGCGTTTCTGGCTCACACGCGCAGCTTGTCGAAGCTCAAGTCGCCGCATTGGCACCCAGTGCCAATCGAATAGCCGCCCTCGATGTGGACAGACAGTTGGTGATTGTCGTGCAGGGAGAGGCGGTGCCTGGCTTGGTAGAGCAGCTTCGGGATTCCGGAATTCCGGTCGACCGACTGATCTTCACGCGCACACCGCTGCCGCTCGATCCGCGGCACCAGTCCAAGATCGATTATGATACCCTTCGGCAGCGCATCCAGAAAGCGATGAAGTTATAGCCGAACGATGCGGCGATTATAGCGAATAATCTCCGCGCATTGTGCGGCGATTGTGCTTGTTGCAATGGGCAAATCGGGTTATGTTTCGGAAAAACAAGGAACAAAATGTTTATCCATGAGCAAACGGAATGGCCGAATTTCAGATGGGATGAAGCGGGCCTCGCCTCGTTATTAGCGCAAGTGCGGCATTGCCAGGGTTTGCTGTTGGGGCGGATGGCCTCACTGGGCTTTGATCTCCAGCAAGAGGCATCGCTGCTAATAAGGACGCAGGATGCCGTCAGTACGTCGAGAATCGAAGGGGAAATCCTCAATACGGCTTCGGTACGCTCTTCGCTGGCAAGACAACTAGGATTGGAGATTGCAGGGGCGATTCCGTCCGAGCGCACGGTTGACGGTTTGGTGGAAGTCCTGATTGATGCAACAAGAAACTACGCGGAACCATTGTCGGAAGAACGTCTATTCGGATGGCATGCGGCGTTGTTCCCAGCCGGCAGAAGCGGTATGCACCGCATTACGGTTGGCGATTGGCGGAACGACGAGAAAGGCCCCATGCAGGTTGTCTCCGGACCTTTAGGGAGGCAGAAGGTTCACTTTCAAGCGCCAGGTCATGCGAGGCTGCACACAGAGATGAGGCGGTTCCTGATATGGTTTAATGCCCCGGATCGCACCGACCCGGTAATGAAATCAGCAATAGCACATTTTTACTTTGTCACGCTTCATCCGTTCGATGATGGAAATGGACGGATTGCGCGGGCAATTGGCGACATGCAATTGGCAAGATCCGAAAAGACGGAATTTCGTTTTTACAGCATGTCCGCACAGATTCAAAGAGAGAAGAACACGTATTATGACACGCTGGAGAGTTGCCAGAAGGGCACATTGGATCTATCGGCTTGGATAGCGTGGTATCTGCATTGCCTTATGCGTGCGGTAGAAGCGGCGGAATCGATTCTGCTTTCGGTTACCGGAAAGGCATCGTTCTGGAGGCACCATGCGAGTGTATCGCTGAATGATCGGCAGAGCACTATGCTGAATCGCCTGCTGGATGGCTTTGATGGTAAGCTGACATCGAGCAAATGGGCTAAAATAGCCAAATGCTCGCAGGATACGGCGCAGCGGGATATCAATGACCTCATCGCAAAAAGCATTCTTGAGAAATCAGCGGCCAGCGGTCGAAGTACCAATTATGAACTCATTCAGGGTAAAGACCGATGAACACGAAAAACGATAATCTGACGCTGGAAAGTCCGTTCAGCAGGCGGCTCAAAGCCTTTCTGGACGAACGGTTCCCCTTGTTCAGTCACATCAGTATGGTGGTGATCTATTTCCTGGCCAACCAATTCCTGGCACAGGTGCTGGGACGCCCGGGCGAGGCTTTCCAGATCGGCTGGTTCACGCCGGTCGGCATGCTGTTCCTGTTCTGCATCTTCTTCCATCTGCGAGTATTCGATGAGCACAAGGACTATGCCCTGGATATTGTGCATTATCCGGATCGCATCCTTTCGCGCGGCCTGATCACCCTGACGCACCTGAAGATCCTGGGCGGTGTGGCGATCACGGTTGAGCTTTGCTGCGCCCTGTTCAGCGGCTTTGATGCCGTGATGGCCGTCGGGATTGCCGTCCTTTTCTCCTGGATCATGCTGCATGAGTTCTTTGTCCCGCGCTGGTTGCGGGCCCATTTCATCCTCTATGCCATCGCGCATATGCTGATCATGCCGCTGCTGACGGCCACCATCTTCAGCTTCACCATGAAACGTCCTTTCTGGGAGGCCCCCTGGCTTTTCTGGGTCTATGCGGTGGCGGACTTCTTCGCGTTTTCAAACTGGGAGATCTCGCGCAAGATCCGCATGCCCGAGGATGA
>JAIFLS010000047.1 GCA_020048935.1 bacterium
TTCTCCAGGCTGGGCGCGAAGAAGTTTTCGTCGGGATACGGTCCGCAGACGATCTGCACCACGGAGAATCCCTTGGCCTTGCGGTCGGCGGTGAGTTCCTGAAAGCCCTCCCACGTCATGCGCTTGCAGAGGTTCTTCCACCAGGTGTCAGCCAGCCAGAAGAACGGCGTGCCGTCGGCATGCTCGAAGGTGGTCTTGCCCGGGTTCACATTCACAAACCCATGCTTCAGCAGCAGGTTGTCACCTTTGTAGGCCGTGACAGACCGCGTCTGCTCCTTCCCATTGAGGCCTGAATTCGCCTTATCGGTGCATTCGACACGGTAGGTGTACTCGCCCTGCAGCGGTGGTGCGAAGCGCACAGTCCACTTCTTCTCGCCTGCCCAGAATGCCGGAACCTTCCATTGTTTGTCGCCTTGCTGGAAGACAACATCGACCTCCACCTCCGTGAATGCGTTCGAGTACACTTTCGTGCTCTCGTAGGAGGTTTCAAAAACATTCCACTGCGAAACGTCCGCGCCCTGTACAACCCTGCTCATCAGCATTCCTCAAAGAATTATTGCTATCACGCTACTTATTCTCATTTAATCTTCATCCACTCCACGGAACGTCGCCGCCATTCATGACCACACACGGGCGGCCACGGCGGTTAGCGCCGTTGCGCCCGCCACGCATACCCCCAGGCCATTGGACAAGATCAACGGCCAGTCCCGCTTCGGCTTCAGGCAGCCATAGGCTGTCCAGCAAACGCAGTTGATCACGGTGGCGACGGGCAGAGTGATGGAGCCCGGATGTCCGGACATATTCAGCCGGATCTGATCCAGGAAAGAAAAGAACATGCCAATTCCCATGATCGATGCGAGCCATCCGATCCGGGTTACTATTTTCTGGTTCATTTTGCCTGACGCCGTTTCTTTCTCTAATGATTGAAGCTGCATTGCGGTCTGCTGGCGCAATAATTGTTATTCCCCAATGATCTTCACCAACACCCTCTTCTTGCGCTTCCCGTCAAACTCTCCGTAAAAGATCTGCTCCCATGGTCCGAAATCCAGCTTGCCGTCTGTAACAGCCACTACCACTTCCCTGCCCATAATAGTCCTCTTCAGATGAGCATCCGCATTGTCTTCAAATCCGTTGTGGGCATACTGGTCATAAGGCTTCTCGGGTGCCAACTTCTCCAGCCACTTCTCAAAGTCAGAGTGAAGGCCTGACTCATCATCGTTGATGAAGACGCTGGCGGTGATGTGCATGGCATTGACCAGGCACAGCCCCTCGCGGATCCCGCTCTCGGCCAGGCAGTCCTCCACTTCGCTGGTGATGTTAATCAACTGCCGCCTTTTCTCGATATTGAACCAGAGTTCCTTGCGGTACGATTTCATGTATCCTCCGTGATTACCTGCTGTTCAACAAATCCTACCGCATCCCCATCTGCCGCGTCAACCGGCACAAATTCAACAAATTCAAAAAACGGGGTTCGGGGTTGACGGCGGGGGGCGGTTCGTCTATAGTGCGGGCTCTTTTTTCAGGGATGTTCCACAAGACGGCATACTGAATTTCTGAAGGTAAACCTGGTAAGGCAAGGAGAAGAAGGCATGGCAATCAAGATCGGTATCAATGGTTTCGGGCGTATCGGACGGCTCGTTTTCCGGGCAGCAATGGAGAATCCGGCGGTGGAAGTGGTCGGCATCAACGACCTGTTCGACGCCCAGCAGCTCGCCTATATGCTCAAGTACGACACGATCCACGGGGCGTTCAACGGCACGGTTGAGGCGGGTGACAAAGTACTGATCGTCAACGGCAAGTCGATCCGCCTGACGGCCGAGCGCGATCCGGCCAACCTGAAGTGGAACGAAGTCGGCGCCGAGTACATCTGCGAGTCGACCGGCTTCTTCCTGGACGAGGCCAGCGCCGCCGGCCACATCAAAGCCGGTGCCAAGCGCGTGGTGATGAGCGCCCCGTCGAAGGATTCCACGCCGATGTTCGTGATGGGCGTGAACCACAAGAGCTACAAGGGCCAGACATTCGTCTCGAACGCCTCCTGCACGACCAACTGCCTGGCGCCGATCGCCAAGGTGATCAACGACAACTGGGGCATCGCCGAAGGCCTGATGACCACGGTGCACGCCACGACCGCCACGCAGAAGACGGTGGACGGACCGGGCGGCAAGAAGGACTACCGCGGCGGGCGCGCGGCGGCGGGCAACATCATCCCGTCCTCGACCGGCGCGGCCAAGGCGGTCGGCAAGGTGATTCCCGAACTCAACGGCAAGCTCACCGGCATGGCCTTCCGCGTCCCGACGCTGAACGTCTCGGTGGTCGACCTGACCGTCAAGCTGGCCAAGCCGGCCGGCGCGGACACGGACTCCGCCTACGAGGCGATCAAGGCGGCCATGAAGGCGGCCAGCCTGGGCGAACTCAAGGGCGTGCTGGGCTACACGGAGGACGAGGTGGTCTCGAGCGACTTCAACCACGAGAAGCGCACCTCGGTCTTCGACGCCGGCGCGGGCATCATGCTCAACCCGAGCTTCGCGAAGCTGGTCTCCTGGTACGACAACGAGTGGGGCTACTCCAACAAGCTGGTCGACCTGATCGTCCACATGAACACCGTGAAATAATGACGCCGCGTTCACGGACGCAGCAATGAACCCCGAAACGCGGCGGCGTCGGCAACGGCGACGCCGCGTTTTGTTTACAAAGGAACCGACCATGAACAAGAAGACGCTTCGCGATGTGCAACTTAACGGCAAACGCGTGATCATGCGCGTGGACTTCAATGTACCGATCAAGGGCGGCGTGATCAGCGACGACACGCGCGTGCAGGCGGCGCTGCCGAGTATCAAGTACGTGCTCGACCAGGGCGGCACGCTGGTGCTGATGAGTCACCTGGGCCGACCCAAGGGCAAGGGCTACGAGGCGGAGTTCTCCCTGGCCCCCGTGGCGGCGCACCTGGAGAAGGAACTGGGTCGCAAGGTCGCCTTCGCGCCTGACTGCATGGCGGCGGACGCGGTCGTCAAGGCCGCCGGGCCCGGCTCGGTGGTGATGCTCGAGAACACGCGCTTCTACAAGGAAGAGGAAGCCAGCATCAAGAAGACCGACGAGATGACGGAGGAAGAGTTCAAGGCGAAAAAAGCGGCGCTTAAGGAAAAGCAGCAGGCGATGGCGAAAAAGCTGGCCTCCTATGGTGATCTCTACTGTAACGACGCCTTCGGTGCGGCGCACCGCGCTCACGCCTCGACAGCGGTGATCTGCAAGTACATCGGCCAGAGCGTGGCCGGGTTCCTGATGGAGAAGGAGATCGAGTATCTCGGCGGCGCGGTGGAGAATCCGGCGCGCCCCTTCGTGGCGATCCTGGGCGGCGCCAAGGTCAGCGACAAGCTGGCGGTAGTCAAGAACCTGCTGACCAAGGTCGATACGCTGATCATCGGCGGCGGCATGGCCTACACCTTCCTCAAGGCCCAGGGCCACGAGATCGGCAAGTCGCTCTGCGAGCTTGACCAGCTCGATTACGCCCGCGCGATGCTGGCGGATGCCAAGGCGCGCGGCGTGCAGTTCCTGCTGCCGGTGGACAATATCGCCGCCGACAACTTCGCGGCCGACGCCAACACGCGGACGGTCGGCAATGACATCCCCGAGGGGTGGATGGCGCTGGATATCGGGCCGGAGAGCACGGCGCAATTTGCCAAGGCGATCAAGAGCGCCAGGACGGTGGTCTGGAACGGCCCGATGGGCTGCTTCGAGATGGCCCCCTTCGCCAAGGGAACCATGGGCGTCTGCCAGGCGGTGGCCGACAGCGATTCGGTCAGCATCATCGGCGGCGGCGACAGCGTCAGCGCGGTCAACAAGAGCGGCCTGGCGCCGCAGATGACCCACATCAGCACCGGCGGCGGCGCCAGCCTCGAATTCCTCGAAGGCAAGGAACTGCCCGGCGTAGCGGCATTGAGCAACAAGGCGTAGACATACAAAGGATATCATGAAACACAGGAAACGGATCATTGCGGGCAATTGGAAGATGAACAAGACGGCTAGCGAGTCGCAGACGCTGGCGGGGGAGATCAAGCGCGAGCTGGCCGAGTGCAGCGATGTGGAGGTCGTGCTCTGCCCGCCGTTCACCTCGCTGGCGATCGTGGCGGACGTGGTTGGCGGAACCTCCATCAAGTTCGGTGCCCAGAACATGCACTGGGAAGCCAGCGGTGCCTACACCGGCGAGATCTCGGCCTATATGCTGCGCTCGCTCTACTGCCATTTCGTGATCCTCGGCCATAGCGAACGGCGTTCGTACTTCGGCGAGACCGACGAGATCGTCAACAAGAAAGCCAAGGCCGCGCTGGCCGCGACACTGACACCGATCGTCTGCGTGGGCGAGACGATCGAGGAACGCCAGGCCGAAAAGCACATGCAGGTCGTGCGGACGCAGGTGCAGGGCAGCCTGGCAGGGATCGCCCCGGCGGACCTCAAGAAGCTCGTGATCGCCTACGAGCCGGTCTGGGCGATCGGCACCGGCCTGACGGCATCCCCGGAACAGGCGCAGGAGATGCATGCCTTCATCCGTTCCGTCTTGAAGGAAATGTCGAACGAAGATGTTGCGCAGAGCGTGCGGATCCAGTATGGTGGCAGCATGAAGCCGTCCAACGCGGCGGAACTGCTGGCCAAACCGGATATTGACGGGGGCCTGATCGGCGGGGCCTCGCTGGAAGCGAAATCATTTGTCGAGCTGGTGCGTATCGCCCAGCAGAAATAAGGGAACAGGAAATATCATGGGCTTTATATACGGGTTGCTGATCGTGTTCGAGGGGCTGCTGAGCCTGATGCTCATCGCCATCATCTTCATGCAGAAGACAAAGGGCGGCATGGGTGGCACGGCCTTCGGCGGCGGTGCCGGCGAGGCGATTTTCGGCTCGCGCATGGGGAATGTGCTGACCAAGGCTACCGTGGTATTGGGCGGGATCTTCCTGTTCAACACCGTGCTGCTGACGATCCTGACCGCGCGGCAGCAGGGCGGCGGCTCGGTGATGGACTCGGTCGATGTGGCTGTACCGGACCCGCAGCCGGGGATGCCCGCCGGGATGCCCGGCGGGATGCCGGATTCGGCGGCCATGCCACCCTCCGGCGGTCCGATCGAGCTTCCCGCCCCCGCTGGCGACGTATCCTCGATGCCGGAAGCAGCTTCAGTCCCGGTGGCGGTCCCGCCACCGCCGCCGCCCGCCATCGAGACACCGGCAGCCGCGGATAATATCCCCGTGACACCCCCGCCTGCCCCGGCCCAGTAAACATGGCCTCGCTCCAGAGGGTTGCCGTCGCGTGGCTGCTGCTGCTGACGGGGTGCGTCGCCGGCAACGGGCAGGCAGGCGGAGACCGGGTTGATGATCAACAGATCCCGCCCCCCGCGGCTCGCGAGGACGCTCGCCCTCCCGACGCGGGGATTCCGGCTCGCGAGGACGCTCGCCCTCCCACGGTGGCTCCTGTGGTTAGCAACGGGAGCGTTCTCGCGGGGCACACAACAACGGCACTCTCGCCGATTCCACTCGGCACCCTCACTAACCGCTTCGGCGTGGTGTCCGTCACGGTGGCATCCGGCGTCACCACCTGGGAAACGCCCGATGCCGTCCTGCGTTTCTTCGACGGATCGCGCCGCCTGGAGTTCAACGGAACGCTGCTCTGGATGAGCGGGGCGACGACCACCAATACCGTCACGAACACGCTGGCCCAAGCGGAAGGAACCAACACGCTTGAAGTGGTGCGGCAGCGTACTATCGCGCAAGCCGATGTCGACACCGTGCTCGCCCCACTGCTTACTCCGACCGATCAGACGAATCGGTCTGATCGGTCCGATCATCCCGCGCCCTTTATCGTGATCCTCGATCCCGGTCATGGCGGGGATGATCCCGGGGCAGTCGTGGCGGACATGCCCCACGAAAAGGCACTGGTGCTGGATGTCGCCCGGCGGGTGCGACACCGGCTGAGGGCGGCCGGCATCAAGGTGCGCATGACCCGCAGCGGCGATAAGACGTTGACACTGGCCGAACGCCCCGATTTCGCCCGGCTCCGCCACGGCAGCGTACTGGTGAGCATCCATGCCAACAAGGCATCAAATGCCAGTGCCCGCGGCATCGAGACCTTTATCATGCCCGCGGCCGGATTCCCGTCGACCGCCGATACCGTACCGGTCGCGGAGTCATACCCCGGCAACCTGCACGATTCCGCCTCCCTACAACTCGCCTATCTCCTGCAGCGCGAACTGATCAACCAGACGCAGACCGTTGACCGTGGCGTCAAACGGGCCCGCTTCGAGGTTCTGCGACTGGCGCCCTGCCCAACAGCCCTGGTGGAGATCGGCTTCGTGTCGAATGTGGACGAACGCAAACGACTGGCGGAAACGCAATACCGGAACCGTATTGCCGACGGCATCGCACTGGGCATCCGCATCTTCATGCTGCAGAACTCCCGGCCGCCGCTTTAGCGATTACAAATGTAGCCCAGTTGCGCCGCAACTTAGGCAGCGGGGATTCGCGTGCGGTTACGAATCTTCCCGCGACTGTGGCACTCAACCGTTCGCTTACAACGCTGAAGCCGCACTCGCGGCGCGAGTGGGCTACCGTTTATCACAATTGCGTTGTGCCCGCGCCATTGAGCCGAACTTCCTGGTCGAGGTAGGTCAGCACGTCGCGGAAACGGGCCATGTTTTCGGGATCGACATCCACCAGGTGCTGGTGGGCCTGCAGCATGGTTGTCAGCGACAGCGTCCGGTCGTCATCGACCTCCAGTCCATCCAGGTGGAGCGCGGCGGCAAGCCGCTGCTTCAGTTCCGGCTGGGGATCGTCCTGCTTGTGGCACTCCAGTACCCGCTCCAGCCCGAGCGTCATCAGCATGTCATGCGTGCGCGCCGTCAGGTTCACGACAATCACACGGGACTTGCCAGCCCCGCCGGGATGAATCGCGATGCCCGCCAGGACACCCATGAACGTACTGTCCATCCCCTGGCATTCCTCCATATCGAAGACGATGTCCTGGCAGCCGTGAATGATCGCGTTCATGCAGAAACGCTTCAGCGAGGGAGCCAGCTTGAATGTCGCCCGGCCGCTCACCTTGACCAGTGCGAATGACGCCTGGACGGCAACCAGCAGACTGCCTCCCGATACCACTGCCTGTTCCATACGCTCCGTTCCCCTCTGCCTGCCTTTTCTCACTCGAAAACGCAGGGGAGATTAGCCTGATGTCGGCACGGCGTCCAGAATGAATTCTTTCCGGCGGCGGCGGCAGGTCTTGCGGTTCAGGCACAGTCGGCAGCGGCTGTCTGCGCAGTGGTTGCAGTGCTCACAGTCCGGGCAGTCGTGTTTCTTGGCCGTCTCGTCTGTTTCCTCGGGAACCCAGACCAGCCCGTCGATCCCGTTTTGCTTGATGAAGGGCATGGCGGCCTCCCGGCCTACGGCTCCCTGTGTTGTCGCCGCCTGAGGATGATCGCGCAGCGGGTGAAGAGGACTAAAGCGGCCGTGACCAGTCCGACACCGGTCCACAGCACGATATGCGGCAACACCAATTCGCGCATAAGCTGACTGGACGACACGGTCTTGTAATCCTGCATCCGGTTCAGGAACGCGGAAAGGCGTATCGTGCCTACAACGGTCAGAACCCCGCCCATGACTAGGCAGAGTAAGCCGGCATTCGTCGATTTCCGTGTCGTTTCCACGTCTGGACCTCGCCCTCCATTTTGACCGAACGGCGGTTATCATAACATGCCGCCCGGCAGGACGGCAAAGCAAAACGGTGCGCGGTTTCTGAAGTGACAACACGGTGTCAGATGGTATAGGATCTGGCTGTTCGATCCCAACGGCCTCGTGCCGGTGGTGAAGGAAGTTGAACAGAGGCGGAGGCAGCCGTCCCCCAGCGCTGGCCTCCACCGGCACAAGACCGGTTGGCGCGCGGAAGGAAAGCAAGAATGCGAAAAGAAAAAGACGCCCTGGGCGCGGTGGACGTGCCGGACGATTGCTACTACGGGGCACAGACCCAGCGGGCACGCGATAATTTCAAGATCGGTAACGAGCGGTTCCCGGTCGCCTTCATCCGGGCGCACGCCATGGTCAAGAAAGCTGCCGCGCTGGTGAATGCCGGGCTCGGCCTGCTGCCGAAAAAGCTGGCCAAGGCCATCGCGACAGCGGCCGACGAGGTGATTGACGGCAAGCTCGACGAGCAGTTCCCGCTGGTGATCTGGCAGAGCGGCAGCGGCACCCAGACCAACATGAACGTCAACGAGGTGATCGCCAACCGAGCCAATGAACAGCTTGGCCAGCCCCTGGGGACCAAATCACCCGTACATCCCAACGACCACGTCAACATGGGGCAGTCGACCAACGACACCGTACCGGCCTCGATGCATATCGCCAGCGTACTGGAACTGCGCGGCCGGCTGCTGCCGACCCTGCGGGCACTGGAGGCGGCACTCGATGGCAAGGCGGTGGAATTCAAGGAAATCATCAAGATCGGCCGTACACACCTGCAGGATGCCACGCCGCTGACCCTCGGACAGGAATTCTCCGGCTACGCCGCGCAGGTCAAACAGGCCCACGCCGCCATCGCCACGTGCATTCCCGAGCTTTCGTGCCTGGCCATCGGCGGCACCGCGGTCGGCACCGGGCTCAATACGCACCCCGATTTCGACTGGATGATGGCCGAACAGATCAGTCGCCTGGCCGGTGCCACTTTTGCCGTGCAGAGCAACAAGTTCGCCGGCCTCGCCGCCCATGACGCCATCGTGCGGCTCTCAGGCACGCTGCGCAGCCTGGCGGCGGCACTGATGAAGATCGCCAACGACATCCGCTGGCTCGGCAGCGGCCCGCGCAGCGGGCTGGGAGAGCTGGTGCTGCCCGCCAACGAGCCGGGCAGCTCGATCATGCCGGGCAAGGTCAACCCCACCCAGTGCGAGATGCTGACCATGGTCTGCTGCCGCGTCTACGGCAACGACTGCGCCATCGCACTGGCCGGTTCGCAGGGCCATTTCGAGCTGAATGTATACAAGCCGCTGATGGCCCATGCCGTGTTGCAGTCCATCGACCTGCTCGACGACGCCTGCCGCTCGTTCCAGACCCACTGCATCGATGGAATCGAAGCCGACAAACGCAGGATTGCCGACAACGTGGAGCGTTCGCTGATGCTGGTCACCGCCCTGGCGCCGCGTATCGGCTACGACAAGGCAGCCGCCGTTGCGCTGGCGGCCTGGCGCGAGGGGCAGACCCTGCGCGAGGCCGCACTGGCCGCCGGGGTCGTGACCGAAGCCGAGTTCGATGCCTGGGTACGCCCGGAGGCCATGCTGGCCCCGTCTGCGGGGGACAGCGCATGAACGGGACGATCTATGTCGACTTCGATGATGTGCTCAGCGAAACCGCGCGGCTTCTGGCCGATATCGTGGCGGAGCG